>JAQUCQ010000378.1 GCA_028686145.1 Desulfuromonadaceae bacterium
ACCACTTTACCGACGGCCTGCTGCAGGTTCTGGATCGGTTCGTCCTTACCCTGGGTGACGAGCTGGGCCATGCCGGGAGTCATGCCGAGCAGTTCAAACAGCGCTTTAAGGGCAGGGAGATTCCACTCTTTGGGCTGCTCCAGGTGCTTGAAGCGGACAAGTTCGTCCATATCGGTTGCGGCAAGTTGCTGCAGTCCGGATGCGTCGAATTTCTTGCCCGGGATTGAGAGCACGATGTCTCCGGAAAAGACCAGTGCCGCCAGAATGACCACCACCCATTCAGGCTCGAGCCGCGCACTCCCAGGATTCATGTATTCCAGACCGTGGTCGTCATGAATGATTTCCCCGCGGTTGACTACCTGACCGTGACCCTTAGCCTTGACAGCATCGAGAATGATCTTGGTGTACTTCGATTTGTAAGGATCGATCTTTTCACCGTCCAACAGTTCCAGCGCATCCAGCACCGCTGTGGCCTGCTTGGTACGGTTTTGCCCTGCAATAGCCCGCAGGGCATCTTGCGCGGCCTGGGCGCGGTTGTTGCCGGTGATCAGAACTGAGAAGAACGGATAGTCCGGCGCCTGATTCTCGAAGTTCGGGGCCAGGCAAGCGCCGGCAATAGTGTTGACCAAATCGCGAAAGTTAATGGTTTCGTGAGGAGCGACCCCTGACAACGAACGAATATTGCCGCCTTTTTCTTTTGCCCATTCGGCCATGGACTTGGTGCGTCCCTGATAGGTCACCTCAAAGGCTGTGGCCATATTTTTTTGCAGCCACTGCACCAGGCTACGAAGAAATCCGTTAGCCTTCGCTTCATACGTTGTCTTTGCGTGACCAGAAGAAGTAGCCGCAAGATCTAATGCTGCCGCATAACTCCTTAGCGCCCCGCGAAATTCTTCATCTATACCTTTAACCTGGTTCAGTGACAAATCATCAATAGAAAAAGTATTAACTAACAATTAACATATTGAAATTTAAGTAAAAATATTGCAGTATTCACCTGTCCCTAAAACTCACTTGGCAGGTGAAAACATGAAGCGAATGATCCTGGAACAGAGCAGCGAAGAATTCTACACCAGTCACTCCGGGTTGGCCCTGGTCGGCGCATGCATCAATCGGCACAGTGAACTCGGCCGATATGTCGGCAGGGCTGCCAGGGGCAACGATCAGATCGCCGAGATCGACATCCTTCGCAGCTATCTTGGTCTGCTCTGTCTGGGCAAGAGCGACTATCAGGCCATCACCGCCAAGCGCGAGGATCCCTATTTCAAGCACGCCCTGGGGATCGGCAGGATTCCTTCGGCGGAGCGACTGCGCCAGCGGTTGGACGACGGTACGGGCCTTGTCCCGGTCATCGTCAAGTGTTCCCGAACCATGCTCAAGCGGGCCAAGGTGAAGGTTTCCGGTTACAAAAGCGGTTTTGTCCCCCTGGATGTCGATGTGTTTCCTCAGGACAACTCCAACACCAGCAAGGAAGGGGTGGGCCGCACCTACAAGAACTACGACGGGTATGCTCCGATCGCCGCCTATCTAGGGCTGGAAGGCTGGTGCTTGGAGGTCGAACTCCGACCGGGAAGCCAGCACGGTCAGAAGGGTTTTGTCGCCTTTATCCAGCGGATGATCTCCCACGCCGCCACCTTGATCGAACGGAAGATCCTGGTGCGGACCGACGCGGCTCACGATGCGGTCGAGACCCTGGTTGCGCTGCAAGAGGCCAAGAACGTGTGTTCCATCGTCAAGTGGAATCCCCGGAAGAATGACCCTCTTGCCTGGCGGAACCGGGTGTTCGCCGAAGGCAAGGTTGTGGAGCCCCGGGTCGGGAAGAAAATGGGCACATTGATTGTTCACGAAACAAAGAAAGTGGGCGACAGCTCCTACACCTTCAAGCGGATCGTCAGAGTGACCGAGCGGACCATAGACAAGCACGGCCAGTTTCTCCTTGTCCCGGAGATCTCTCTGGAGGGCTGGTGGACCGACCTTGATCTGCCTGCGGAAGATGTCATCGAGTTGTATCGTCAGCATGCCACTTCCGAACAATTCCATAGCGAGTTCAAGACCGATCTTGACCTGGAGCGGCTGCCCAGCGGTAAATTTGCCACCAATGCCCTGGTCATGGCCCTGGGGGCCTTTGCCTACAATATCCTGCGGCTCATTGGCCAAATGGGCCTGCTCGGCCAGCATGCGCCGATCAGGCATCCGGCTAAACGCAGACGGATCAAGACTGTGATCCAGGAGCTGATTTATCTGGCCGGTCGGTTGATCAGCACCGGGCGCCGCCTGAGACTGCGTTTCAGTCGACATTGTCCGGCTTTCGCCGCCTTCACGGCGGTGTACGCGCAGCTTCTGCCGGCGCGCTGAGCATAATAACCATGATAAAACAGGATAATACGAGATAGCTGCGCCGATCCTTCGTCAAATCACAGAAATTTCAATGAACAAGGCGCCAATTTCGCCGTAGCGTTCGGCTGACAATCAGATTGCGGGCTGCCTGCCCCCCGCAAAAGCCTCCATCAGAAGTGAAAGAGGAAATCCGGCTGAGGGCTTCACTGATTCAGGTCAATGGCAACCCAAATCCTGATTTTGGAAAAACTGTCGCACTTTATCTTGGCCTAAAACTGGTTAAAAAAGGCGGTATAGCGATTTTCTGTGGAAAACCAGAAACTGCATCGAATATATGCAAAAAAGCCGTTGAGTATTATTCAAGAGGACTTTCGTTGCCTTTACCTTCAAATATTTCTGACGAAAAAGAACAGGAACGACTTAATCTACTTCATATAGCAAATCTTGGTGCAGATGATACATCCACAAAGAGTGCTTCACTTGGCATTTTTTCTCATCATGGCAATACGCCTCATGGAATCAGATTGGCAGTAGAACACGCCATGCGAGAAAGCCTCGTTAAATTCGTTGTTTGTACATCCACCTTGGCTCAAGGTGTTAACCTTCCTATTCGTTACCTTATCGTAACTGGTTTTTATCAGGGGGAGGAGCGCATCAAAGTACGCGACTTTCACAACCTCATCGGCCGCGCCGGGCGTTCTGGAATGCATACTGAAGGCAGCGTTCTATTTGCAGACCCATTTCTTTATGATAAACGGCATAAAGCCGGAAAAGATAAGTGGCGTTGGAGGCAGGTCAAAGAGCTATTGGACCCTGTCAACTCAGAACCATGCATCAGTAATCTGCTCTCTATCTTTGCGCCAATTAAAAGTGACGATGAAAAAATCCCATTACGTATGGGGGCTTTGGACTTTGCCAAGGCCTACATCAGCGACCCTGATGATGTTGGCCAACTCGCCGCAGGGATAGCCGCACAACATGGGGATAAAGGATTCTCACGTGAAAGAGTTGAGCGGCAAATTACCTGGAGAATCAGTCTGATTTGTGCTGTAGAAAGCTTCTTGTTATCCCATTGGGATGAAACTGACGGCGGACTATCTGAAGCCGATGTGCTCCGCCTGGCCGAAGGG
>JAQUCQ010000379.1 GCA_028686145.1 Desulfuromonadaceae bacterium
CGCACGGGCAGATCCCCCAGCTGTTTGTCTTCACCGGCAGCAGGCTGGGGATAGAAGGACTTTTCCAGCACCCAGTTTGGCTGCTCAATGATCAGGTCATGGCCACGTGGGTCAAGGCTGTCAAAACGGAACCTGCCACCTGCATCGGTTGTGGCGCTGAAAAGCCGGTCAACCAACATCCTGAATCCAGCCAGCGGCTTGCCGGTACTATCCACTAAACGCCCGGAAATGGAGGCGGCCTTGTTCAGCCAGATCTTGGCCTCGGCCTTTTCCTGTTCATCCAGATACAGGTAGTTGCGGGTGGTGCCCATGCCTGCGGCCCTGGTCAGATAGTAGTAGGTTCCTTTGGGAAGACTGACGGTTCCGCTGCCATTGGCATCCACGGTCAGGGTGCCTGCCACGTTACCCGGAGTCTTGTTCTCCCGGAATTCAACCGTTGCGCCTGCTAGCGGTTTGTTGGTTTCGGCCGCCATTACCGTGATCTGCACCGGCACCGGGCCGGTTGCTACAGGGGCGGCACCTGACGGAATAACGGTCAGCAGGGAAAGAATCAGGAGGGAAAACAGGGTGAGTAGGCGTTGCATGGGTAACTCCTTCTAAGGGAGGCTTTGGTGCTTATCTTTTTTGTTAACGTGAAAAGGCACACCGGCTCGGCGGGGGCTTTTTCCCGCTGACCGGTGCTGCCGTTGGTTGAATATTCGGTGTTCTCGCTGTTGGTTTTATGGTTTTGTCGAATGCGTAGGACTGACCCTCGGAGGTTTCCCTTATTTTTTGCCAATCCGTTTTCTGTAGTCACTTAAATAAAGGATCTTTCGCTGTTCAAACTCGTCTTCTTCACGGTCAATCTGCTCGGCCATAGCTAAGAACTCTTCCCTTTCCTTCCCATCCATCTCTTCCGCAAGTTTCAGTACATCTTTCATGAAATTCATACCATCCCCTCAAATCATAGCGCCAAGCGATATTGTTTACCATTTATAAAAGAACTTTGCTGTGTTGTTGCAAAATTATCACATTACTTTTCTGCGCTGTTTCTCATCCATTGAAGTGCATTGATGAGCGCATCCGCAGGGTCTTTGAAACGATTTGTTTTCTCTTGAGGATCTTGATCCGGTATCTCTAAATAACTGCCATAAAATTCCGATCCCACGATTGTAAGTTTGTCGCTGACTTTGCATACAGACTTCGCTAGCGAAACGATTTGGTCAGCCAGCAAAAAACACTTGCGAATCTCGGCAGCATCGGCATCTGCATCCATGTAAATGCCACCCCAACTAAGTTGCAAGAACATGCGTAAGGGACCAAAGACAATGTAGTAATGTAATGCCCATGAATTTAAACCATGACCCGAATTTGCAAGAATGGCGTAATCTTCCACCTGAGTTCCCTTAACCTCATCCACGTAATACCTTAGATAGTAAGGTGTTATATTAAGCGTCCGCGTGGAAAAGTGCCATTCCTTTTGTTTTTTCAATCGCTTCGCGAGCACGTCAGGGATCGTAGGAAAGGCCAAACCTGCTTTCTGGAAGAGTTGCCTTGCTTTGTCGATATCGCTTTTCATTTTTAAAACTTTCATCCATCTCGTTGAGCTTTTAGTTTCTGAAATGCTGCCGTTATCGCTCAACAATATCTATACCTTTTTTCGAAAAAGAGGATGACATTCCAAAGGGTGCATATTCATCCAATGCGGATATTTCTTGCCAAGTAGCTCTATGATACTCTCCCAGTCCTCTGCAACCGGTGAAGTAGAAGTAAAATCCATACCCTCGGCATCTTCTTCAGAGAGTAAAACTTTCATAGAAGTTTCATCTGTTGTCAATTTGAATTTCCAGACATCGTCTCCATTATCTTGCCCCAATAACGTTATATCACCACCCTCGCCGCCGACTTTTAGTACAGTAACCCATTTCATAAAATGCTCCTTTTTCGTTGTCTGAATTTCAATTGCTATGGTTTGCGTTAACACCACATCCTCAGGTTTTCTGACACAAGGTCAGGTGCTTCATGTGAACAGGTCGGAATCCAATGTACCAAATTATTGGTCAAGTCAACTACGCTCAACCGTCCCCCTCTTCCATGCATGCCTGTGAATGCGCCAGTGTCAACGCAAAGGGTGTTTGCATCAGGAATATAGGTCACTTCGTGTTTAATGCTATGTCCTACAACTACGGTCTTCCCGCTGAAATGAGCTGCATATTCCCGTGTCCAGAGCAAGTCTTCGGGATCGGTTTGCGATAACCGCATGTACGGATTCACACCGCCGTGTACGAAAATATACCCGTCAATCTCCACGTAGACCGGCAGCTTTTCCATGAAAGCAATGTATTTCGAGAGATTGGCTTCGCCAAAACTCTTCAACGTTGCATCGCCGCCATTATCAATCCAAAGGGAGGTTGCATCCTGTCCAAACGCTGGCTTGTCATGAAAGGCTTTAATGCAGAGATCTTCGTGATTACCCCTGAGCAGAATGAGTTTTTTCCCGGCAATCTTCTTGAGCTTCATAAAATAGTCCAGAATATCTTTTGAATTTGGCCCTCGGTCGATATAATCGCCCAGTACGATCAGCTGGTCTTCGGTGTGCTTGTATCGAATACCATCAAGAAGCAGAAATAATTCATCTGCCATCCCGTGGATATCGCTCATTACTAGTGTTCTTCCCATGTTACTCTCCTCTTGTTCACATTTTGATGTGGTGCTCGTCTTGGTTGTACGATACCAAGGACGAGCGAGAAGAAACAGGAAGCCTGACAGGTTTTTTAAGATACTTTGATGGGGTGATTTAGGAAAAGTAAGGGGGGTGGTTAACTTTACTTTTGAAGACCGGCTTACAGATACATGTGACTCTTGAAGCCGGAACTGATCAAAGCTTCCACAGTCTTGTAATAATTCTGGATATTCTTTTCAACTATGAGGTTTTTATCGTCAGGATAGGTGGATGACAACAGTTCGCATATCTCACTGAAGGTCGGAATCCTTCTCACAGAACGGTCATTTCTGATGTCGCGAACGATCAAACCATACTTCCACTTGTCTGGAAAGAACTTGGATTTCTTTGGCGTCTTCACATGTTCGTCAATAAGTTGCTCCAGTTGTGCTTTAAGATCCTCCTTTTTCGCACTCAGAGAAATGCCGACGTAGAGGGTGTTCTCAATATCAAGGGAGGGTGATATTTTATTGATCATCTTGAAGCAATATTGGTTAAACAGATTATCGTCCCCTTTTTCCAGTGCCTCAAGAGCTTTGCTGCTTATTTTTGCCGACGCGACCGGTTTTGCACCCTGGATTACCGGCGGATGGCAAAATTCTCGGTAATTGGTTTCAGGATATGGAAATCCAACGAGCATGGCTCTGTCGTCTTCGGGGAATTTTACATCTGCAAGGAGATAGTGCCTGGAACAGTTGCACGATCTGGCAACAGAGGGATTGGGCTTGATGCCGAATTCGTTTTGGAGAATGGATAGT
>JAQUCQ010000042.1 GCA_028686145.1 Desulfuromonadaceae bacterium
ATTATTTTTGGAGTTTTTTTTGTTCTGGTAGCTGCGACTCTGTTTGCCGGTGTAAAAACGGTTCCTCAGGGTCAGGAGTGGGTTGTGGAGCGCTTGGGCAAATATCATGCAACGCTCAAGCCGGGACTCAATTTCATTATTCCCTACATTGATATAGTCGCCTACCGGGTTTCGACCAAGGGCGATGTCCTCTCGGTTGGTGCCCAGGAAGTAATCACGAAGGATAATGCCGTAATTATTACCAATGCAATTGCTTTTATCAAAGTTACTGACCCAACCCGCGCTGTGTATGAAATTCAGAACTACGAATATGCTATTCAGAATCTTGTTATGACCTCTCTGCGGGCCATTATCGGCCAAATGGATCTCAATAGCGCCCTCTCTGAACGTGAGCACATCAAGGCTCGTCTGCAGGAGAATATATCCAAGGAGGTTGCCGCTTGGGGTATTTATGTGCAATCGGTTGAAATTCAGGACATTAAACCGTCCGAATCGATGCAAAAGGCCATGGAGCAGCAAGCCAGTGCTGACCGTTTCAAGCAGGCTACAATTCTGGAAGCTGAAGGGAAGCGTGAAGCCACGATTCGTGAAGCAGAAGGAAGGTTGGAGGCTGCAAAACGCGAGGCTGAAGCTCAGATCAGACTGGCCGAGGCATCTGCCAAGGCAATTGGCGATATCAGCGAGGCCATCAAGGATAATGATCTGCCGGCTGTGTTCCTGCTTGGCGACCGCTATATAAATACGTTACAGAAGATTGCGACGTCGCCAAATGCCAAGCTGGTGATACTTCCGTCCGACCTGCCGGCTGCTATTCGGGGCTTATTGGGAAAAGGGTAGGGGGAGAATTAGCTTTTGACAGTACAAGATTAGCAGTACAAGACAGATCCCCGCTTCCATTTTGAATGCGGGGATTTCATATACTATCAGAACATAAAACGCCGCATGCTGATATTCTGCAGGAGTCCTATCCCAACCATGGAGGTGATCATTGATGTTCCTCCGTAGGAAAAAAAAGGCAGTGGAACGCCGACAACCGGAAACAGTCCGATCACCATCCCTATGTTAATGACGATATGCCAGAAGAGCATGGCGGTGACTCCTACTGCAAGCAGACCACCGAAACGGTCGTTGCAGCGCCGAGCGATATTGAGCCCCCATAATACAAGCGAGATATAGAGGGTAATTAACAATAGGCAGCCGACGAAACCCCATTCCTCTGCAAAGACGGAGAACGCGAAATCGGTATGTTGTTCCGGTAGAAAGCGAAGTTGCGACTGAGTCCCCTTGACAAATCCTTTGCCGAAAAATCCCCCTGAACCGACTGCAATTTTACTTTGAATGATGTGATAGCCGCTTCCGAGTCGCGACCGTTCCGGGTTCAGAAAATCAAGGATGCGGTTTTTCTGGTACGGACGCAGGAGGAATGCCCAGCTGAGCCACGCCATTGGAATCGTGACGCAGATAAATGTTGCAATGGCCGACCAGCGCAAGCCAACGTACACGATCATGGATAAGGCAATCAGAATAACCAGGGTGGCTGTTCCCAGATCCGGCTGCTTCATAATCAATGCAGCCGGAAGAGCCAGCAGACTCAAAGGGATCAGTACTTCTTTGACTGTCAGGCCGCCGACCGAATGAAAGTTGTTAAAAAAACGGGCGAACGTTACAATTATTACCAGCTTCATAAGTTCTGACGGTTGGATAGTAACAATGCCGAGATCCAGCCAGCGGGTGGCTCCCATTGACCGTCTGCCGACAACAAGCACCGCAATCAGCAGAAAAACTAAAAAACCGTAAAACCAATAGGACAGATCTTCAAGGATGTGATAGTCAAGGCTGCATACAAGCATAGAAATGATCAGTCCCGCGAGCATCCAGTAAAATTGCTTGATATAGTAGGCTGTTCCGACAATCTTGTAGGGTGTTGTTGCGCTATATATATTCATTATGCCGATCAGACAGATCGTCACAACAAGTCCGACCAAAACCCAGTCTATGTTGGTTATGAGGCGACGATCAATCATGCGCAGCATCTCCGTTATTAAGTGGTGGCTCTTTCACAGCACCCGCTTCCCCGGCGTCATTATTGGTGAGTTCTTCGTCGCCATCATTTTCTTTTGGTAAATCGGCAGCTTCCTTGTGAACCGGTTTTTTGCCGTCAAAATATGCCCTCAGGATTTTTTGGGCAATAGCAGCGGCAGCTGCTCCTCCGTGTTCGCCATGTTCAACCACAACAGCAACGGCTATTTCAGGTTTTTCAAAGGGAGCAAATGCCACAAAGAGAGCATGATCACGAAATTGGTAGGGCGTGCCTTGCTTACTGTCGCGCAGCTTTACAACCTGTGATGTGCCGGTTTTTCCTGCCACTTTAATATCGTACAATCTGGCCACGGCGCCGGTACCACCCGGTGCGTTAACCACGTCCAAAAGACCCTGCTTGACAAGCCGGAATGACTCTTTTGAAAAAGGCGCGGTGCCGATGATATCAGTTTTGGTTTCCTTCAGCGTTTTTCCGTCTGAATTAATAATCCGTTTTACCAGATGGGGGCGGTAAATCGTGCCGTCATTGGCAACCGTTGAAATCATGGATGCCAGCTGAATCGGGGTCAAAAGGACAGCACCCTGTCCGATTGCAACGGGAAGGGTCTCGCCATGATACCACCGTTTTCCAAAGCGTTTCTGCTTCCACTCCGCTGTCGGAATGAGTCCACCACGTTCATTCAACAGTTCAACCCCAAGTGGGGCTCCCAGCTTGAAGGCATGTGCGGCAGCCGCAATTTTATCAACGCCCAGCTTTTCTCCAAGTTGGTAAAAAAACACATCACACGATTCCCGAAGAGCTTTGCGCAGATTTGTGGCTCCGTGGCCTGTTTTTTTCCAGCATTTGAATATGGACGATCCCAGTTTATAACTGCCGTTGCAATTGATTGATGTCGATTCGTTGATTAAGTTGTTCTGCAGCCCGGCCAAAGCAGTAATCATTTTGAAGGTGGAGCCGGGGGGGTACTGGCCGCTGAGGGCCTTGTTTTCAAGTGGATGGCGCTTGTCGTCAAGATATCCTTTCCAGACCTCAGCTGGTAATCTCCCACTGAAAAGTGAAGGATCAAAGCCGGGATTGCTGACGAATGTCAAAATTTCGCCATTATTGACATCCATGGCAACCGCTGCGCCTGCTTGCTCCCCAAAGGCACGCTCAGCCTGTTTTTGTATCGCAGCATCGATAGTCAACATCACACTGTTGCCGATTGTCGGATAGCGCTCGGAGATTGTTCGCAACACTCTTCCCCGTGCATCAACTTCAAGCTGCCGTCCGCCGTCTGCTCCATGCAGCTCTTTTTCCAGGGCTTTTTCAATACCATTCTTGCCGATGTAATCTCCGGGGTTATACGTTTCAGAGTCGGAGTTCAATTCTTTTTCCGAGACTTCGCCAATATACCCAAGCAGATGCGCAGCAAGCTGGCCGTAGGTGTATTCCCGTACCGGTTTCATTTCGACCTCGATGCCTGGCAACCGCAAATGGTTTTCTTCAACAATATCGACATCGTCACGGGTGAGATTGGAAGCCAGAACAATCGGGTAATATTGGGCACGCCCTGCGCCCTTTTCCCATCGTTCTGCCATATCTGCACGGTCAAGCCCCAACAGGCTGGAGAGCAATGTGAGAAGCGCCTCTTTATCTTTAACTTCCTGCGGAACTGCTGCAAGGCTGAACGAGGGACGATTGCTGACCAGCACCGTACCGGTGCGGTCCAGTATTGTGCCGCGTGAAGCGGCTATCGGCACAAAGCGGAGCCGGTTGTTTTCCGACATGGTCTGATAATTGTCGGTGTTCAGTATCTGTAAGTGCCACAATCGGATTACCAGGAAGAGGAATACAATACCGACCACAAATGAAAGAACCATTACCCGCTGCTTTGACTCGAGTAATTCTCTGACGAAGCGCCGTTCTTTCATTGAGACTCCATCTGAACATCAAAACCGGGGAATGCTGCAACGAGTGAAGCTATAAAAGCATTGACCAGCAGGCGCGGGAAAATATCTGAAAACATTGAATAGGCAATTCCGGAAGAATCGGTAAACATGACGACCAATAACAAATTCACTGTAAATCCGGCAAGCGTAACGCCCGCGACTGTCAGAACAAAAAGGATGGCGCTGTCAGCATACAAACGGTCCGAAACGCTTTTGATTACAAAAAAAGAAATCAGGAATGTGGCGGCATTAAGGCCAAGGTATAAACCACTAAAGACGTCGTTGAGCAGACCAAGAAGCCAAGCCAGAGGTGCTCCTACTTCGAATGATTCGCGCAGGGCCAGAAAAACCATGATGACGAGCAACAGGTCCGGTTTGAAGGGAGGACGTATAAAGACCGGAAGCAGCGACACCTGGATGACAAGTGACGCGAGGACGAGACAAAACAATATAAGAGCGGCGCGTCTACTCATACCCACCACGCAGCACGACAAGGACCTCTTCAAGGTGAGGGATGTTTACCGCCGGACGAATCGACACGGTTTGGAAAATGCCGTATTCTCCACGTTTAACCATGGTAACTTCACCAATCGGTAGACCTTTTAAAAAGATTCCGCCGATTCCTGAAGTCATAACGGTGTCCCCGACTTTTACATCTTCTTCGCGTGTCGTGAATTCAAGAGTGCAGAGCATTTCACTTTTGCCCTTAACAACTCCCCGTGCGCGCGAACGCTGAATTGTCGCAGAGATTCCACTGGCGTGATCCGTCAACAAAAGAACGCGTGAGGTCGAGGGGGAAACCTTGACTGTTTGGCCGACAACACCATCTGCAGAAATCACTGCCATTCCTTCGCGAATGCCGCTTGAACTACCGCGATTGATTACCAGTGTCCTGAACCATGAAGTGACGTCTTCACCGATAATAGTTGCAGCAATGGTGGGTGCCTTGACGCTCTTTTTCATATCCAGCAGTTGCTCAAGGCGCTGGTTTGCCAGCAGTGCTTCCTTCCCTTCCAGTACCTGTACGTTGAGGCTGCGGATGTCGTCTCGCAGTCGCATGTTCTCGCGATGAGTCTCAACCAGTTGAATGTAACTGTCCCAAATGTTTTCAACAAAACCGCTGAGCCGGGATACCGGCTGGAGTAAAGGTGAGAGTATGGTTAGTGTTGAACTCTCAATGATATTGGCCTCGCGATTGTGGGGAACATTCAGCGAAAAAACCAGCAGGGCAGCAATAAGACCAACTCCGGTAAGGAGTGGATACATATGTTTTTTTAAAAAATCCATGGGATTAATCTCGCTCTACTCGTATCGGAATCCGCACAGTTCGGCTTCATCATAGACGCGCTGGAGATATTCCTTGTATGAAGAGTTTGGTGTCGCAATAATAACATCTTGCATCTGCCGGCAGTCAATAAAACCATTTCGTAGTGCTATTTCTTCGAGACATGCAATTTTTAGTCCCTGTCGCGATTCGATGGTTTCAATAAAGTTACTGGCCTCCAGCAGACTCCGATGCGTACCAGTATCTAGCCAGGCGATACCGCGACCAAGCCGCTCAACCATCAATTCTCCACGGCGCAGATAATCAAGATTTATATCGGTGATTTCAAGCTCGCCCCGGGCGGATGGTTTGATCGATTTGGCTACAGCAACAATATCACTGTCGTATAAATACAGTCCGGGGATAGCAAAATGAGATTTGGGGTTAGTCGGTTTTTCTTCGATGCTTAGAACAGTGCCGTTTGAGTCGAAGGCAACAACACCATAGCGTTCCGGGTCATTGACCTGATAGCCGAAAACTCGCGCGCCGGTCGTAAATTCCGATACGATCCTGTTCAGGTTCATTTTCCCGTAGAAAATGTTGTCACCCAGAATCAGGCAGACCGGCTGGTTATCAATAAACTCCTCGCCAACCAGAAAGGCCTGGGCAATTCCTTTCGGTTCCGGTTGAATCTTGTATGAAATTGTTATTCCCCACCGTGAGCCATCGCCTAGAAGTGCCTCGAAGCGTGGTGTATCGTGTGGTGTAGAAATTAGCAGTA
This sequence comes from Desulfuromonadaceae bacterium, assembly GCA_028686145.1. Taxonomy (GTDB): domain Bacteria; phylum Desulfobacterota; class Desulfuromonadia; order Geobacterales; family Pseudopelobacteraceae; genus JACRCG01. Next base: position 6,018 of record JAQUCQ010000042.1, read on the forward strand.
TATCCTTTATTCCGGCTGTCATCAGTGTCGCCAATGGATAATAAATCATCGGTTTGTCATACACCGGTTGCAGTTGTTTGCTGGCGACCAGTGTCAGCGGGAAAAGCCGGCTGCCAGCACCCCCAGCTAGAATTATTCCTTTTTTAATGCCGTTGGACATAGTCAATACCTCGGATTATTTTGTAACTAGTTTAGGTAGCATGTTAACTGGAGTAGTGTCAATTTTGATAGAGAAATTACAACAGGTATTTTACTGCTGAGAGTAAATCATCACTGACGACTGTATCAGGTCTAATATTCTGCTCCTCAACAGCTCCATATCCGGTTCGAACCAGAACGGTGTGGCATCCTGCTGCCTGGCCAGCTTCCATGTCGGCCAGTTTATCGCCGATCATGACGGAATTCTCCAGGTCAATGTCATACCGTGATGCGGCTGCTTGCAACATTCCCGGTAACGGTTTTCGACAGCTGCATGGAAGTGCATAGCTGCCGCGCCCAGATGGGTGGTGTGGACAATAGAGACAGGCATCTACATGCGCCCCGAAGTCTCCCAGTTTCCGATCGATGTGGCGATGCAGGTTTTCTACGTCATCTTCCGTATAATAGCCTCGTGCAACACCGGATTGATTGGTTATCACCACAACCATGATGCCAGCCTGATTAAGCAATCTGATCGCTTCCGGCGCGCCCGGGATAAATTCAAAATCGTTTACCTGGTACAGATACTCTTTTTCAATATTAATGGTGCCATCCCGGTCCAAAAATACTGCACGCTTCATCAAAGCCTCCGCAACAATAGTTTCATGAAATTTAACCTGTTGATTTAGTGAGCAATTCATACAGAGAAGCATTGACAACTTGATACGGAAACCACTATAACATCCCTTACTAACATTAAGGGAGATACGCTTCGTGATCAAGACCAATAATCTTAAAATTACCGGTATTACTCCAATAATTGCACCTGCCGACCTGCGTCAGGTCTTCCCGTTGTCTGAAAAGGACCGGACTTTTGTCAGCAGAAGCAGGGAGCAGATAAAAGAGATCATTCAGCGCAGGGACAAGCGGCTTATTGTGGTAGTCGGTCCCTGCTCGATTCACGACACTGAAGCAGCCCTGGAATATGCCGGAAGATTGACTGAACTCTCGCGTAAAGTTGGCGATCAACTCCTGCTTATCATGCGAGTGTACTTTGAAAAGCCCCGTACCACAGTCGGCTGGAAAGGGCTGATCAACGATCCTGATATGAACGGCACCCATCTCATTTCCAAGGGGCTCGGCATTGCCCGCGGTCTGCTCAGTCAAATAACTGCCCTTGAGGTGCCGGTTGCCAACGAAATGCTTGATCCGATTACTCCGGAATATGTAGCCGATCTTATCAGCTGGGGGGCCATTGGTGCCCGTACAACCGAATCTCAGACTCATCGAGAAATGTCCAGTGGGCTCTCTTTCCCGGTCGGCTTCAAAAATGGTACCGACGGCAACCTGCAAATCGCCATCGACGCCATGAAGGCAGCGCAACACCCGCACAGCTTTCTCGGTATCAATAGAGAGGGACGGACTTCTATCATTCAAACCAGCGGCAATCCTGATGTGCATATCGTTCTTCGTGGTGGATCGAAAAAAGTTAATTACCATGCCGAGGACATTGTCCATACTGAAGAGCAGCTTAATAAAAATGGTCTGCTGTCGACCATAATGGTTGACTGCAGCCATGGTAATTCTAACAAAGACTACCAGAAACAGCCGGAAGTCCTTGAGTGTGTTGTCGATCAGATGCTGGCCGGAAACAGCTCGATTTCAGGGGTCATGATCGAGAGTAACATTGAAGCGGGAAATCAGAAAATTCCATCTGATATAAGCCAGTTGAAATACGGGGTTTCAATAACTGATGCCTGTATCGACTGGGCAACAACCGAAAAAATTCTGCTCAGCGCTCACAACAGATTGCAAAAAAGAAAATAACTAACTGACTGCGGGCGGACAGCAGTTCCGCCCCCTATTCAGTTCCGTATGTCATCCTTAATCCGCTGGCTGCCCGGCCCAGCGGCCCATTAAACGTCCCTTCTACCCCTTCGGTCAGCAGATCCAGGTAGTTGATCTTCTTTTTCGGCGGCAGCAAGAGCTCCGGTTCACCCGAGATTCCGGCCAGCCTTCCCGCCTCTTCTATTGCATCCTGAAGAGTTCCCAAGCGGTCCACCAGTTTATGTTCCTTGGCCTGCTCTCCGGATAGAATCCGTCCATCCGCAATTTTACGTACATCTTCAATTGGCAGTTTACGACCTTCAGCGACTGCCCTGACAAATTGCTCATGAGTATTAGCGATCACCAACTGCAGCATGGCACGATCTTCGGCAGAAAACTTCCGAAACGGCGATCCGGAATCCTTGAATTTACCTGTTTTCAGTGTGTAGGATTTAATTCCGATTTTGTCCATCAATGACTCAATGTTGGATAGTTTGAGGATGACTCCGATACTGGCTGTTATGCTGCCAGGGTTCGCATAAATCATGGTTGCCGGTGCAGATATATAGTATCCACCCGAAGCGGCAAGGCTGCCCATAGAAACTATAATCTTCTTCTTGGCAGCAAACTTCTTGACTTCAGAATATATTTCCTGTGACGGGGCTACAATTCCACCTGGCGAGTCAACACGCAGTACAACCGCTTTTACCGTATCCTGCTTAAGGAAGTATCTCAGTTGCCTGACGGTTTCTCTCGAGTCGAGAATCATTCCCTTTACCTCGACCAGTCCGACCCCTTTTTCGCTTATTATGGAAGTATCTTCGGATCGAAGAATTGTTCCTGCAATTTTCACGGAAAGTGCGAACAGGAGTATGATTGAAATCAGTATTGTTGCAGCGACAATGGCAACTTTTTTTGACATATGCGGGCACCTTATCAAAATTTTATCTTTTGAGAAAAAAACACATCTGTTACAGTCAAGCTATGAAAATACTCGTTATTTCGGATACCCATGGTAACACTAATCGTGCCTTTATCGCACACACTCTTTCCGAGCCGGTCGATGCCGTGATCCATCTTGGTGATGGAAGCGCCGATGCGGATGTGCTGCGTGCAGTGCTTGATATTCCGGTAATTAACGTAGCCGGCAACTGTGACCCCGGTGCAAATGCTCCGCGCGAATATGTATGGGAATGTGAGGGAAAGCGGATTCTATTGACCCATGGAGATTTGTATCAGGTTAAGTTCGGATTGGTTAAACTACGGCAAAGAGCTAAGGATACTGGGGTAGACGCGGTTTTATTCGGGCACACACATCAAAGTGTGCTTGAAAACCAAAACGGATTACTGCTGGTAAACCCTGGATCACTTTCAAATGCCTGCCATCTTCGCAGTTATGCCGTCTTGATTATTACCCCTGAGGATATAACCGTCCGGCATTACCGCATTGATTAATTAAACATCACCTTCCCTGTTCAATGCTTCCCGCCCCTTGTGTACGGCTTTCTCCAATCTGCGCCTTCTCGGCCAGGTAAAAACAAAGTCAATTGGACCCGAAAGGGTATACATGAGCAGCACGGCAAATGTCATGAGGACCGGTTCGGCGGCAATTACAATTAATAGCACCACAGCAAGCAGTAAAAAACCGAATGGCTGCCGTTTTATCAGGGCAGGGTCTTTAAATGAATAGTATCTGAAGTTTGAAACCATCAGGAACGCCAACAGATAAATAAGCCCAAGTATGGCTAGTTTTTTAAAAGAACTTGGCCAGCCGAAGTGGTTAAAGAGAAGTACTGTGGATGCAACCATGCTTGCAGCTGCAGGAATGGGGAGACCGACAAAACGTTTACTTTCGACAGTGTCAACTTGGACGTTGAAGCGGGCAAGCCGTAGTGCACCACAGACCAGAAACAGGAATGCAGCCAACCAGCCAAGCCTGCCGAATGGCCTGAGTGCCCACGCATACATCAGTAGCCCCGGTGTAACGCCAAATGCAACCAGATCGGCAAGGGAATCAAATTCGACACCAAACTTACTGGTAGTGCCTGTCAAGCGTGCAACCTTGCCATCAAGGCCGTCACATACCGCAGAGATAAATATCCAGATTGCCGCCGTGCTGTAGTTACCGTTCAAGGTTGATACCATGCTGTAAAAACCGGCAAAAAGACTTGCAGCAGTTACCAGATTTGGCAGAATGTAGATGCCGCGCTTCATGTTTTCTTTTTTTTCTATCGGCGCTGACATTGTTTCATCACTCATGTTGTTTCCTTGTTAAACGAATCTGGCCAGCACAGTTTCACCAGCCACCGTCGCGTCACCCAACTTCACCAAAGGTTCAACTTCCGGCGGCAGATAGATATCAACTCTTGAGCCAAAGCGTATTAATCCGTATCGTTCACCTCGAACCAAGAGGTCTCCAATCCGTGGATAACTGATGATACGGCGCGCTATCAGGCCGGCAATCTGCACAAACGCAATCCGTGTGCCCCCGGCAATCTCCAGTATGATGCCGTTGCGCTCGTTCTCAAAGGAAGCTCGCCCGTCACGGGCATCAAAGAACTTCCCTTGATGATGAAATGTGTCAATGACGGTGCCGTTAAATGGAACGCGGTTGACATGAACATTAAATACCGACATGAAAATGCTGATTTTCAGAGCTGTGGCACCAAGCGGCGTTTCGGGCACCTGTTCGACAACAATAACGGTGCCGTCAGCCGGGGCAACAATTGCCGAGCCGTCGGCTGGGACAGTTCTTTCCGGATTGCGAAAAAAATAGAGTACGAACAGTGTTAACAGCAGAGAAATAACGGCTGGAACAAGTAAAACTGTTGAATTGAGTCTCCAGTAAGCAACAGACAACAGAGCTGTCAACCCGATTGAATATGCGATGAATGGATAACCTTCTTTGGCAAATGGAGATGAGTTGTTCATGAACCTGCCTAGTCCTGTCAAACAGGAAATGTGGGTAACGAAATATATTCTGCCTAAATCAATGTGCGGAATATATTTTCTGACTGAAATGCGAAGACACCCCTCTCCAGACGGAAGAGGGGTGTCGTGACACGCGTTATGGAATTAGTTCTTTGTTTTGTCGACGATCTTCTTAATCCACGGCATCATGCTCCGCAGTTTCTCGCCGACCTGCTCGATTGGGTGGGCAGCATTGAGGCGACGGCGCGCCGTCATCTCTGGGTAGTTAGTCTGCCCTTCGAGAATAAAACGCTTGGCATATTGGCCATTCTGGATATTAGCCAGACATTCCTTCATGGCTGCACGGCTCTGGTCATTGATGACCTGCGGTCCGGTGACATATTCGCCAAATTCAGCATTGTTGGAGATGGAGTAGTTCATGTTGGCAATGCCACCCTCGTACATGAGGTCTACAATCAGCTTGAGCTCATGCAGACACTCAAAATAAGCCATCTCGGGAGCGTAACCTGCTTCAACCAAAGTCTCAAAACCGGCTTTTACCAACTCTACAGCACCACCGCAGAGAACAGCCTGCTCGCCGAACAGGTCGGTTTCAGTTTCGTCCTGAAAGGTTGTCTCAATGATACCGGTACGGCCACCACCGATGGCGCTTGCATAGGAGAGAGCTAGATTGCGGGCCTTGCCGGAAGCGTCCTGGTAGACTGCAATCAGGTCGGGAATTCCGCCGCCCCTGACAAACTCGGAGCGAACCGTGTGACCGGGCGCCTTAGGGGCGATCATGATAATGTCAAGGTCTGCGCGTGGCACGACTTGGTTGTAATGAATGGCGAAGCCGTGAGCAAATGCAAGGGCTGCCCCTTTTTTGAGCTTCGGCTCGATTTCATCACGGTAGAGAGTCGACTGGAACTCATCAGGTGTCAGAATCATCACCAGATCAGCCGAGGCAACAGCTTCGGCAACTGTTGCTACCTTGAGGCCGGCATTTTTGGCCTTGGCAACAGAGGTAGATCCTTCACGAAGCGCCACAGTTACATCAACCCCTGAATCCTTGAGGTTGCACGCGTGGGCATGGCCCTGTGAGCCGTATCCGACGATGGTAACTTTTTTTGCTTTTATCAACGCAAGATCACAATCCCGATCATAATAAACGTTCATACTGGTACATCCTCCACATAAATTTTATCCGGCAAACCGGTCGAACTTTATACGCAAAACGAACGAAAAAGATACTACATTCAACCATGGCTGTCAACGCAAATAGCCGTTATGACCCCGGTTGCAGCATGTAACCTGTTCTGTGTGAACAAAAAAGCCGCCCGTTGACCGGGCGGCTGGAGCAATAACGCAACGACTATTGTTTTCCTACCCGTTCCATCCCTTTGCACCCCGTCCGATGGCGACAGATCCTGTTCGCACAACCTCTTTCAGTCCCAGCGGTCTCAACAGTTCCAGAATCGCATCGATCTTAAGCGGGTTACCGGTCGCCTCAATCGTGTATGATTTGGGGGTGACATCGATTATTTTAGCACGGAAAATATCGACAATTCTCAAGACCTCTGCGCGGGCATCATCCTCTGCAGAAACCTTTATCAGGGCAAGCTCACGCTCTATGGCACTGCCATCACTAAAGTCAAGCACCTTGAGGACATCAATCAACTTGTTGAGTTGTTTGTTGATTTGTTCAAGAACCTGCTCGTCGCCTCTGGTAACGATAGTCATTCGCGACAGACCATCTTCATTTGTAGGGGCTACTGACAGTGACTCGATATTGAATCCACGCCCGGAAAAAAGTGTTGCCACACGGGAGAGAACTCCGAAATCATTTTCAACTATAACCGATATTGTATGTTGCATAGCTATTTTCTCTCCTTATGCGTTCAGTACCATTTCATTGAGCGACGCCCCAGCAGGAACCATAGGCAGCACTTTTTCTTCACGTGCAATCATGAACTCCATGATTACCGGTCCCTTCTCTTCAAATCCCTGCTTGATGACTGCCTCTACTTCACTCGGATTTTTTGCCAGAAATCCTTTGGCACCGTAGGCATCCGCAAGTTTGATATAGTTGATCGGCAACTCCATACATGTAGAGGAATAGCGCTTATCAAAGAAAAGTTCCTGCCACTGCCGCACCATCCCAAGGAAATTATTGTTGAGAATGACGATCTTGACCGGTAGACGGTTCTGTACCAAGGTTGCCATCTCTTGAATATTCATCTGGACACCACCGTCGCCGCAGATCGTGATGACTTGACGATCCGGATATGCTGCCTGTGCGCCCATTGCCGATGGCAGGCCAAAGCCCATTGTGCCAAGACCACCAGAGGTAAGAAGCGTACGGGGTTTGTTGAATTTGAAAAACTGGGCAGTCCACATTTGGTGCTGGCCGACGTCAGTCGAGATAATTGCATCATCGTCGGATAACTCCCGCAGTTTCTGAATGACGAATTGAGGCTTGATTACGGTGCTGCTTTGTTTGTAGGAAAGAGGATGTTTTTCCTTCCAATCGGCAATATCCGCGTTCCATGACGCCAGATCAGCTATGAATCCGGGCAGTTTGTCACTACTTTTATCAACTTGCTTGATCATCTTTGTCAAAACATCATTGACGTCGCCAACAATCGGCAGGTCAACGCGAACATTCTTCTTGATAGATGTCGGATCAACATCGATGTGGATAATTTTTGCGTGCGGGGCAAACGTCGAAAGTTTACCGGTAACACGATCGTCAAAACGGGCGCCAATAGCAATTATAAGGTCACTATTACTCATCGCCATGTTGGCGCAGTAGGCCCCGTGCATTCCAAGCATACCAAGCGAAAGATCATCGTTCTCCGGGAAGGCACCAAGTCCCATCAACGTTGTTGTAACGGGTACTGACAGTTTGCGCGCTAATATAGTTAATGCTTCGGCCGCATTACCGAGTACCGCACCACCACCAACGTACATGACAGGGCGTTTGGAATCGAGAATCATGGAGACCGCTTTCTCTACCTGGCGCGGATGTCCGGAGAGGTTTGGTTTGTAGCCACGGATTTCAACCGTTTCAGGATAATGGAATTCACCCTGAGCCATCTGAACATCCTTGGGGAAATCAACCAGAACCGGTCCGGGGCGTCCACTGCGGGCGAGATAGAATGCTTTTTTCATAGTCAGGGCGATATCCTTGACATCACGAATCAGAAAACTATGTTTCGTGCAGGGTCGGGTAATACCAATAATATCGACTTCTTGAAAAGCATCATTACCGATCAGCGCGGTTGGCACTTGACCGGTTATAATAACCATCGGGGTAGAATCCATGTATGCCGTGGCTATGCCGGTAACGGTGTTGGTCGCTCCGGGGCCCGAAGTTGCAATTGCAACCCCGACTTTACCGGTCGCACGTGCGTAACCATCGGCCGCGTGAGTGCCGGCCTGCTCGTGTCGTGGCAGGATGTGGTGTATCTCTTTGAAATTAAAAAGTTCATCATACAGATTGATGACGGTGCCGCCGGGATAGCCGAAAACGGTATCTACGCCCTCTTTTTTCAAGCATTCAAGCATTATTCGTGCGCCGTTCATTTTCATGTGAAACCTCATTGTTGTGAAATCCTCACCTTGTGAAAAAGGTGGAAACAGTC
>JAQUCQ010000380.1 GCA_028686145.1 Desulfuromonadaceae bacterium
TGCAACGTCCTGCCCATAGGGCATTTTCAACGTTGGCATGTCACGCACATCGTCCAGACTGATGCGGGTCAATGCCCCAGGCTGAAGTTGTTCGGTTGATGATGGCGATAGTGCTGACAAGACAGCGACCAGATAATCAAATGCACGGCCTTTTTCCTTCTGCCAGCCCGCCCAGTCGCGGATCAGTCCGTTGCAAAGCCAAGTGCCATCTTCTCGTTGCAACCCATCCCACACCTCTTTAGGACTGAATACATAAGCGGGCGGGCGGTCTAGGCTTTCTTCCGCCTTTGTTTTCCAGTAGTTACGCGCAGGGTCCCAGACTGCAAAGCTGCCATCAGCCATGGCATAAAAAACCATGCCAGGGTTTGCGGGACGGCCGCGTGGGATGTTCCAGTTTTGCAGGCGAGGCTCAAAATCGATCACATTCGCTTTTGTTTTCGAAACACCGGTAAACGAAAAGCCAATCTCAGCTTTTTTCTTTTTATCAGTGGGCAGCGCGATCTTGCCTGCGGTGAGCCTTGGATTAACTTCTGCGGGCCATTTCCGGGTCATCGCCCACCAAGCAATGTCGAGCAAGAAGCTCTTTCCCAATCCATTGTCGCCGGTGATCAGATTCAGTCGATTACCAAACCCTAGCTCTGCATCAGCGGGCCCTATGTTGGTAACCTTTAGCTCTTTGAGCATATCTAGGCTCCTTTCTTGGCGCGAGCAGCTTGCTTCTCGGCCAAGGTCAAATGATGATCATTAATCCGGTCGCCCACCTTGCCGCCGTACTGCAGGCCAAGCACGTACCAAGGTGCGGACGGCACATCACTGCCGCGGTCCTTTTCCCACTTGATATTCGGTTTGTCGCGTAAGCACCCGGCGCCTTTCTTGCCGACATCGGGCACGGTGTGGAAGGGACGGATGTTGAGGCGCACACCATCGTTGAGGTCGGGGTTCCAGCCGATGGGCTGTTTTTCCAGTGGTTTCCAGCGGACGAAGATGTCGTAGGGCGCTTCACCCTCTAAAATCATTTCCAGCTTTTTTTTGAGGGCTTCGGCAGCGTCCAACCGCTCCTGGGCTCCGTCCACGCCGCTGGCGATGTCCTGCTTCTGGCGGCTGATCCAGTCGCCCAGATAGGTGTAGATGAGGGTCTCCAGCAGCTTGGCGTCGAGCTTGTGGTAGTTGACCAAGGCAGCGAAGCCGTCGCGCAGGCCATCCCAGATATGCCAGATGAAGGGACGGTGCTGGAACAGCTTGCAGTGCTGGGTGAAGAATTTCTCCCGCAGCCAGGTCTCCAGCGTTTTGCCCGCGTGGTCGGCGCTTTTGAGTAGCACGGCCAGGATGTCGCCCCCCCATGCGTCACCATAGGCGGCGGCCAGCAGGTTCAGCAGGCGGTCGGACGCCGACGCCTCGCCCCGCACTGGCGGGATGCAGACGATGCCGTCATCATCGGCGTAGCCAGCCAAGGCTCCGCAGCGCGTGACCCATGCGCGTTGCTCGTCGGCCAGTTCCATGTTGGTATCCAGTTCGACTGGCCAACGGTAACCGAGGAGGCGAGCGGTAGCGACTTGCAGCACGCTGTCATCGGTTCGCAATGGGCCGTGAGTGGTCCATTTTCTGTCTTCATCCCAGATCACCGAACCACAGGGGTGGCCGTGAAAGATCCATTGGGTGGGATCGTCGGAGTAGGGTTTGGGCAGACCGTTGGGGTATTTCTCTTTGGCGACTGTGGTCCAGTGGTCGGAGTTAAAAGGAGTCTTGACAAGAGTACCATTTGCAACAATTACTTTTTGATCTATGTTGCGAATATCTTGGTTAAATGAGAGAGAAGAACAGTACGTGTATATTGGCAATAAATAATCAACATCACTGGGGACAATTACTGCCATTGATTTATCGTATGGAACGCCAGTATAAAGTGCCGTTTTAAGCTCTCGCATGAGTGCAACGGCGATTCCACTCCGCTGCCATGCCTGCTGCCCGCTTTGATCTTGATTGTGAATTTTATCCCTATACAGTTTGTCCATTCCGCGAACCCGATTGACCGAGTAGTCCCAAGCAACCAGATTGGAGAGCCCATCGTAGTCACGATTATTTTGTGGTGATGATTGCAGCCATGACCAATTCCCTGGTTTTATTGGAAACTCCCAATAATTCCGGCCAAACTGCTCAAATCCACCGGTGCCTAGACCGAGAAAACTCTGAGCATATTCCTGCATCAACTTCGAATTGCTCCGTCCGCCAAGAATTAGCCGCGCATCTGGATTTTCTAGCTGCTTCGCCTGCACCACACTTTTGATTTCTGCAGACATTAACTGGGCGGCTTTTACGGCGACAGTCCGTGGCTCGGAGACATCCAAGCCCCGAATCAGTTTGCCATCGTTTCCTCCAAAAAAGAGTTCCCTTAATTTTTTTGTTGAGTTGCCACGGCTAAGGGTGATCATTGCCACGAAAGCACCAGCCGCTGCAGTTGAGTCAAAGCCTCCTTCACCCAACCGGGCAATCAAATGCCAGATATCGTTTTTCAGCAATTTCTCGCGGAATTTCTTGTAGCTGGTCAGGAAGAGCCAGTTCTGGGGTAGCACGATGCTGGAGGTCCCCCCTTTGACGCAGAGTTCCAGACAGCGGTCGAGAAAAACGGTCGCTAGGTCGTTTTTCGCGGCTGGGTAAAGCCGTTCACAAAAATCCTGTAGACGTTCATTCTGCTTGCCCCGGGCCAGATAGGGCACGTTGGTGATGACCCATTGATAGCGCCCGGCAAGCAGGGTTGCGGCCTTTGCCAGCCCCTGGGCAACAACAGCGACCTCCTGTTGCTCCTCGATTTGCTCCTGCCTCAGCGCCTGTTCCAGTGCGCTGGAAAGTTCATCCCACTGTACCAGCTTGGCGGCATCGGTTCTGGCGGGATTGAGCAGGCTACCCAGCACCGGCGCATCCTTGAAGGTATCGTGCATCCAGTCGAGAGCGATGGTGAGATTCTTTTTGCCCAGACCGAGTTGCTTCCATTCTTCTTTCGCCACGCTCACGGACAATCCTGAGCAGGCCACATTCAATTCCGGCAACACGCGGTAGCCACCAGCGTTCGGGTATTTCCATGCGGTCATCGCCAGGGCAAAGGCGGCCAATTCCACGCAGCGTTGATCCAGTTCCAGACCATGGATGTTTTCCCGCAGTACCGCATCCACCGCCTTCTTGGCCGAGAGACCGTCGCGCTCCATGCGCATCGGCACCAGCATCAGAAACGCTGCCACCAGGAAGTGGCCGGAGCCACAGCAGGGGTCGAGGGTCTTCAGATCGGCAAGTTGTTCCGGCCAGTCGTCGAAGGTGCCTGCCGCCGGGGCCCAGGTGCTGTCTTCCTGCTGCACAAAGCGCAGGTAGTCCAGCGGCACACCAGGAATCGCCGCCTTCCGGCGCAGTTCCTCTTCGCTGCTGGCGTTTTGGAGATCGGCCTTGGTGAGC
>JAQUCQ010000043.1 GCA_028686145.1 Desulfuromonadaceae bacterium
TACTCTCCGCAGCTGAGAAAGTAACGGATAACCGAGGTGGGTCGTCATTCAGGAAACGTTCCTGCGATTTAAGGCGTCCATACCACCATCATTGAATCATTGCATCCCTCCTCTCAACTTTGAGGAGGGATTTTTTTGAGATCGTTCGGTTCTAAAAACGTTTTCAGCACATATATTTTCATACATCGGCACGCTGCGTATAAGTTTTATATACAGCATTATTTGTACCTATAATATCAGTGTGTTATGCAGTAAAAACCTCGTTTCTCCGCCATTTATACTCTGCCAGATGTATTCCGATTGTATACAGTATACACCTCGTTAAACCACGCCAGTCACTATGTTAACCCAGCTAAAATATCAACAACAATAGTCAGTTGAAACCATAATTGCCTGTATTGAGAATGCTGGCACGGTGCATGCTATAACTCGAATATATATTTAAATATATTACACGGGTCACCTAGGGATTCTGCCATGAAATCAACAATTCTGAAAATTTTGATCCCGATGCTTGCCGGAAGTGCTGTCCCGGTTTTTGCTGCGGTAACTAGGCCCGTCCATGGTGGCGGCAGTATGTTGATCTGGTTTTTTATCGGTTTTGGCGTGATGGTTCTGCTGTTTCAGACGACACCAGCCATTGTGATGTTCTTTTCCATGCTGAAGGGGGTGTTTTCCAGGACTTCCCTTGAGACCTCCTTACCCTCGCAGAAAGTTCGGGGCGGCAAATAGCCTGTCAGCCTAACTGGAGTGAGATCCACTCCCTACTGGAATAAAGGTGACAGATATGCAAGGTGTTTTAATAGCTGATGAAAATGTCGAATCGCGAAAGATTTTGGCTGATCTCTGCATTGAGGCTGGTTACAACGTAATGGTTACCACTTCGGCAGCCAACGTACTGCATGGGATACTCAAAAAGACAGCACAGGTGGTTCTATTAAGCGGTGAATTCGATGAACTGGCTGCTGCAGAGCTGATCCCGCTCCTGAAAAAATGCAGCCGGGACCTGACAATTATTCTTGTCTCGGATGAAAGTTCGCTGCCGACTATTCGCAAGATGCGCAAAGAAGGAATCTTCTACCACTCCTTGAAACCGATAGAGCCGGAAGATAGGGAAGAGTTGCGTCAGGTTGTGGCCTGCGCCTTTGAAAACATAAAGAACTCATAAACAGTCGGCAGATTGTCGGCATAGCTAAAAGGAGGATTCAAGTCATGATGGAGTTTTTAAGTGCTGTTGGGTATACCAAAACTGTTCACACTCTGGTGGATTATTACCAGTACATCAAAGCAGTAGAATACCTGATCTGTGTGGCATTCTTTGTGAGTTTCCCGATGTTTTACAAGTATCTCAACAAACCTCAGGCCGCGACACAGGAAGCCTCCCGCTAGAGAGTCCAGCTTTTTTGTAATTATTCACTACCGGTATCTCTGGCTATGGATGCCGGCCATCTATTTATCAAGGAGACGGCTATGCGTGTAGTAAAGCAAAAGTTGATCATGGTGCTAACAGGCACCTTGGTGCTTCTGGTATCCAATGTCTGCTTCGGCACCGGCATCCCGGACAGGATCACCATCGACTCGATTCAGAAGTATTATGACGGAGTTAGTTTTAATCATGCCGCGCATATCAACAATCTGAAAGATTGCGGACTCTGCCACCACAACACCACCGGTGCTCAGGTCTCTGACCCCAATTGTGTCCGCTGTCACAAAAACAGTGGCGCTCAAGCGGTTGTGAGTTGTAAGGGGTGCCACGCCGCCGAGCCATTTACGTCGGAAGCGTTGAAGCGACAGAGAGACCAGCATCCGCCGATTTTTCACATGGATAAGGTTGGCCTGAAAGGGGCGTATCACTTGAGCTGCGTTGGCTGCCACAAAAAGATGGATGGCCCCACCGGTTGCCAGGACTGCCATAAGCGGAATGATAGCGGCGACAGAATCTTCCATTCAGGTGCGTACACCCCAAAGACAGCGGATAAACCATAACAATTGCACTGTTGAAATAATATCCACGGGAAGGAGAACGTGTACCATGATTGATCGTCGAGATTTTCTGAAAGGGTGTCTGGCCTGCAGTGTGACTGCTGCCTCCGTCGGCGTTGTCGGTAAGAACGCTTTTGCAGCAGGCTCATTTGAAGGGTATCCGGACGCCATGGGGGTCCTGGTTGACTTGACCCGCTGTGTTGGCTGTCGTAGTTGCGAGGCGGCCTGTAACAATGAGCAAAAATTGCCTGATCCGGATCTGCCGTTTGATGACAAATCCGTCTTCTTGGAACAGCGCCGTACCACACCGAAAGCCTACACTGTTGTCAATAAGTACGAGGTTGCCGACAAGGACACGCTGTTCCGCAAGATACAGTGCAACCACTGTAATGAGCCGGCCTGCCTCACCTCCTGCTTTGTCAACGCCTACACCAAAACCAAGGAAGGCGCGGTCATTTACAATTCAAAAGTCTGCGTCGGCTGCCGCAACTGCATGATCGCCTGCCCTTTCAACATTCCGGCATACAGTTATTCAAGCCCCACCAATCCATTAATCAAGAAGTGCATATTCTGTTATGACACTCGGGTTAAGTACGGCAGGCCACCGGCATGTGTGGAGATTTGCCCGCAGCAGGTAATGACCTTTGGACGCCGCTCTGACTTGATTGAGATGGGTCATGAACGTATCAAGAACGATCCGGCTAAATACGTCAACAAGCTCTACGGTGAAAAAGAAGTGGGTGGCACCAGCTGGATGTATTTAAGCAGCGTAGACCTCGACAAGGTTGGCCTTGATAATCATATGCAGAAAGAACCGATCATCTCCAACGTCAAGGATTTCCTCGGCATGGTTCCGATGGTACTCTCCATCTGGCCGGCGCTGTTCACCGGTATCCATCTGCTGTCAACCAAAAACAAGGGGGAGCACGGCGACCACGATCATAAAGAGGGGGATCAGCAATGAAACAGTACCTGAAACGCAATCCCAATACGCAAATAGTCAATAGTTTGCGCACAGATAACGACAGAGGTCACCGCTGGACACTCATGGAAAAGCTGCTCATGGGGCTGACACCACAGCAATATCTTGCCCAGGCTGTTAGCAATCCGTTGAACTGGCTTTTTGCAATAGTCTTTGCCGTTGGCATCCCGGTTATCATCGGCCGCTTCATTTTTGGCCTTGAGTGGGCAACCGGCGGCCCTCAGAGCAATGCTTGGGGACTTTTTCTCGGGTTTGGCCTGTTCGGCATGGTACCCCTGTCATCGTCCGGTTTTCAAATGGGCTCGGCTGTTGAAGTGTTCGGACGGCACGATATGGAACCTCTCGAACGACTGGGAATCCTGAACGGTATTCTGGGCTATTTCTTTGCGGTTGTATTTTTGATGGTAGACCTTGGACAGCCGTGGCGTTTACCGTACCCGATGGTGGTCTCCTGGGGACCGGCTTCGGTGCTGTTTCTGGTGGCCTGGCACGTTGCAACCTATCTGTCGGTGCAGGCTGCCGAGATGTCGACCTCATTCTTTGAATGGATGGGCTGGCCTGCCGGTCGCACCGTTATTAAAAAGATGGCCCTGGGGTTGGCCGTGGCCGGCATCATCCTTTCCACCCTGCATCAGGGCGCGCTGGGGGCGCTGTCATCGTATGCGCCGGGAAAGATACATCCACTCTGGTATTCAGCCTCATTCCAATGGCTCTATTTCTTCGTCTCATCCCTGCCGGGTGGGCTCTGTATGGTGATTGTGGTGAGTACCATTGTCATCAAGACTATGGCATGGCGCTGTGATGATAACTTCAAGTTGAATCTGGATAAATTGCATATATCTCTGGCCAAGGGCGCTTCAATGGGTTTGATAACCTACTTTGTCATCAGGATGATCGGTGTTGCACATGATAACAAATGGGCCTACTTGGCAACCGGTTGGGGCGTATGGTGGATGTTTGAGATCGGATTTGGCGTGATTCTGTCGCTGTTCCTGCTTACGACAGGGGTCAGAAAAAATAACATTACACTAATCCGGATGGGTGCCTGGACCACTATTCTGGGTGTTATTCTCAATCGCCTGAACGTCTATCTGATTACCTTTAATTGGAAACATGGTGAAATAGAGATCCCGCCGCTTCGTGAATTTATGATCACTATAACCATCTATTGTATATATATCGCAACCTATCGATTCATTCTTTACCGTTGGCCGGTACTGTTCCGCTGGAAGACGCAATACAGCGAATATGCCGTGCTTGAGGCAACGCCTGCCGCAATTCCTGCTGATGTTGCCGCTGTTGCCGGTCTTGAAGCCTGCCCAGTCGGCAAGTAGCTGATCCAACCACCGCTCCCCTGCCACAGTGGCAGGGGAGACACACTCAGGAGAACGTCATGAACCGCGCTCTATTATTCATACTGGCCGGACTGATCAGTGTGATCGCCTCCACCGCCACTGCGATGGAATTGAAAAATATCGTTTACAACACCAAAAATGCCGGAACGGTTGTTTTCAGCCACGCTCAGCATCTTGCCAAGAAATCACCACGCGGTACCCAGGCCTTTAGCTGTGCTACCTGTCATGCCGAAAATAAAAGTAAAAAGCATTACACCATGACTGACATGTACAAGGGATATTCCTGCGGCTCCTGTCACAACGGCAGGCACGCCTTTGATGTTCATGAGTGCGGCATGTGCCACCAGGTAAAAGAGATCGTTTTTCAGGTTAAAGAGACTGGGCCAACGCCGTTTAGCCACAAAAAGCACCTTACGAAGCTCAAGGATTGTTCCGTCTGTCATAGCACGTTGTATACTACCGGCAAGAATCCATCCGTGACCATGGCAGAGATGCAAAAAGGCAAATCGTGTGGTTTCTGCCACAACGGCAAACGGGCGTTTGATGTAAATAAATGCAGTAACTGCCACAAGAATCCTGAGCTGGTCTATAGTACGCCGCCGGTTGCCAACGCGATCTTTAGTCATGCCCTCCATACTCAGGCCTACAGCTGTAAAGATTGCCATGTAGCCATGTTCAAGCCAGACCGGAGTAAAAACAAGCGAGTCACCATGGCTCAAATGGCCAAGGGACAATCTTGCGGTGCCTGTCATGATGGTCAGGCAGCTTTCTCGGTGAAAGGTGATTGTGCCAAGTGTCATGTCGGTTTAAAAATCCCAGGTAAGCTGACTTTCAAAAACAAAACCGGCACTGTTATCGGTCATTTTAGCCATGTCTTTCACACCGCCGTCTATCAGTGCAGCGATTGCCACACTACGCTCTACCCATACGGAAATGGTAAACGCACCACGATGAAACAGATGGAAACCGGCGCATCATGTGGAGCCTGTCATGATGGGAAGACTGCATTCTCCGCTACGGGTGACTGCCTGAAATGCCACAAAAACACCTGAGATGTTTTATACGGCAGGGGGGAGTTCCCCCCTGCCAAAGTTTTTACCGGTCTGCTTCAGGAGGTACGCCATGTTTCAAAGCATCGCCACCCGTTCGATTGTCCCCGTCGGCCTGACAGTAACCGGCTTCGTTGCAATCTGTTGCATAAGCCTTTATTCGATTATGAAGCAGGATATGATTGATGATGCCGCCCAGAACGGCCGCAACATAGCAAATACTGTGGTTCTCTCAACTCGCTACGCCATGCTGCATAATGATCGAAAAAATCTGGGCAACATCATCACCAACATCGGCCAGCATCAAGGTGTAGAATATCTGCGGATCTTTAACCACAGCGGCTTTATAACCTTCTCACGTAACCAGGCCGAGATTGGGCATCAGGTCAATAAATTGGTTGAAGGGTGTAGCGGCTGTCACAGTGGCGCTAAACCAGCGGAGCAGCTGGCTGCGGAAAAACAGACCAGAGTCTTCAAAAATGAACGTGGAGTCGAGGTTCTGGCCCTGTCTCAACCAATTTACAACGAACCTTCCTGCTCAACCACCACCTCCTGCCACTACCATCCTCAAGCCCAAAAAGTGCTGGGCATGCTGGATATCGGTCTTGATCAGGGACCCTTGCAAAAATCTCTCGCCTTGATGTTCTACCGTATGATAATGTTCACTCTCATGACATTGGTTCTGGCTGTTGGTGGTGTAGCTGCTCTCTTGAACCGGTCGTTTTTCATTCCCCTGAAGAAGCTGGTTGTGGCAACCAGTTCCACAGAACCGTGTGATAACGAGAAGCAACTGGAGTCCGGTTACGGTGAGCTGTCTTTGCTGGCTCGAAATTTTCACGGCTTGGTTGTGCGGTTGAACGACACCCGCGAATCTTTGGAGCGTTGTCGTAATCGCAGCAAGGAAAAGGGTGATAACGAAACCAGCTAGCTGTCGGATCAATTGTATTCATCAGGATGTATTATCAGACGGTAACCGGAGAAGGTACTACCTACATGACCAATCAGGAAACCAACCGGGAATCGTCACAGGCAGATCAGCGGGCAGCGTTACTGGAGTCGATTCGCCGGCTGCAGGCCCGTTCCTACCGTGGGATGTGGGCCATTGCCGCCTTTGCCTGTGTCAGTGTGCCGGTTATGCTCAGTGAACAAATATTCCCCCCCTTGTCCCCTCAAATTAAAAAAATGCTGGGTACGCCCCCCTCAAGCAATATGATTAGCGCCTTGCTGGTCGTCTATGCCTTTTCCGCCATTCTGCTGGTGCTGGGTAGAATTACCAATGCCTCACCAAAAATTGTTTCTTTCAGCCATATTAGTTATCTGGTCTGTTTCTACGCGTTTTATTATTTCTCCGGGGTACTGCCGGAAAACTTCTGGGCGGTGCTGGCGACCGGCATGACGATCTTGAGTCTGGAGAGCTATCATATCTGGTCACTCAGTATGGCGGAGATTCGCGAAAAAGAAGAGGCATTGGCAGTGCTTGAGCGGCGAATGGGACACGAAGGGAATTAATTGCGGTAGTCGGTAATTCATACAACCTATAAAAACGGGCGGGACATCTGCAATGGTGTCCCGCCCGTTTTTGCTTTTATAATAGGACTCTTTATTCTGCTCTGTTTGCCGTAACATGCAGCTGGCAGTGAAGACAGCGCCGCAGATATAAGAGTGATATACCGTTCATGTGGAAGTACTGTCCGCAACGGGGGCAGCGTGCCACTGCTGAATAGAGAGCGGTAATGAATAAGAATGAAACCCAGAGGCCAAAAGTGATGGCCATACTGCGGAAGGAGGGGAACATCTTGTTGGTCAGCCACATGGCAGGCATATAGGCAATGACGGTGGCAAAAAAATATTTACGGCGCCTGCGAATGAGGCGCATTGCCGGGCCAAAGGCCGCCGGGTCAGATTTCGGTGTCTCTTCCATGGGAATATCTCGGTGTCTGCCACTGTCCCTTTCGTGAAGGGGCAGTGGCAGACGAGGGTAAGGGTAGAAAGTCGGAGCAGGTTCTATATTAATTGCGCGAAGTTACTTCTACTGGTTTCTGTTGTTTGCTCTCTGCTGCTGCTCCCTTGATCATGCCATAGAGAGTTATCACGGCGGGAATCGTTTGTACAACCACTACCAGGGCAAGAAATCCGGCAAAAGCCAATACCAGGATACCGCTGTTAAAGGTCAGGGCAGTATCGATCTCACTGGAGGCAGCAGAGGTGCTGGCAGAAGTCAGGTTGGCAGCAAGAAGAGCAACGACGGCACTGCAGGTCTGTAAAAATTTCATGGTAACAAATCTCCTTATATAATTATGACGTGGTGTGGGTAGTGTTCACTTTGTTCCGGTAGTAGTTGCACTTACCTGTATAGCAACGTCTGACGGGCTCAACAGGGCTTTGATCATGGAATAGAGAATGATACAGGCCGGTATTACCTGCATCATGATAACCAGTGCTCCGAAACCGATAAAGAACCAGACAAGCGGGCCGCCACCGTTCTGCATGGCGCCATCTGCTGCAAAGGCTGATGTTGCACTGCCGCCGAGTAAGGGGATCAAAAAATTCGTGATTTTCGTTTTCATGGCATTCTCCTTGGATCTTCGTTAGTTTCAAGCCGTGCCTGACTATAAGCACAGGAAGTGCCAAGTCTCAATTTGTGTGGAGTTATTTGTACAACATACCGTAAATACAAGTACTATTTACTCTGTCTGTCGTACGGAACTCTTTGGGGAACGTTAGCGTTCTGTATAAATTAACTATGCAGCAACGAAGCTAAAATAATATATTAAAACAGTTATGTATCTGATATTAAACACAAATATATATTTAGCACTTTGCTGTCTACTGTATGAAATAGGCATGCACCGCCGTCTCAAACGGTTGATAACGGTTCCGGCCATTCTTGCTCGATACATTCCGGACAACGGGGCAATCTGATGATGAAGGTTGTACCGATATCCACAATACTTTCTGCAGTAATTGTCCCCCCATGAGCCTGAATGATGCCATAGGAAACCGACAATCCAAGGCCGGTACCACCGGTGCCTTTGGTTGTAAAGAACGGGTCAAACAGTTTGCATAGCTGTTCGTTCGGTACACCACCGCCTGAATCTGATATTTTGATCATGATACCGTCGGCAGGGTCACTCTCCGCCGCAGTGATGATCTGTAGCTCTCCTTGCTGCAGATCATGCATGGCCTGACCGGCATTGATAAAAATATTGATAAATACCTGCTTGAGTTGGTTCTGGTCGGCCATTATCTCTGGCAAGTTGCTGCCCAACTCCCTGAGAATAGCGACATTCTGGAAGACTGACTGGCACTCCACCAATCTCAGGGAATCAATCACCACCTGATTGATGTTACAGGCCATCATCTTGGGCTGGTACTCACGCGCAAACTCCAAAAGCCCCTTGACAATGCCGGCACAGCGCAGTGCTTCGCTGCTGATGGTCTCCATATCGCCCATGAGCGCCGGGTCAAGCCGCTTGTCTTTGGCCACCAACGAACTGAAGATCAGAATGCCTGAAAGAGGGTTATTGATCTCGTGGGCAATTCCGGCCACCAGTTCCCCCAGCGATGCCAGTTTTTCGGTATGAACCAGCTGCATTTGCATTCGTTGCAGTTCCTCGGTGCGATCATTTACTTTCTGCTCAAGGGTCCGTCC
Organism: Desulfuromonadaceae bacterium; assembly: GCA_028686145.1. Lineage (GTDB taxonomy): Bacteria > Desulfobacterota > Desulfuromonadia > Geobacterales > Pseudopelobacteraceae > JACRCG01. The sequence continues at coordinate 9,022 of JAQUCQ010000043.1, forward strand.
CCATTCCTTCAGGTCATTGCGCGCCTGTCGCAGGTTGTTGGTCATCAGCTGGAAGGCCCGCATCAGTTCCCCCAGTTCGTCGCTGGAGGTGGGGGTCATTTCGCAGTCCAGTTGTCCCTGAGCCAAACGGGCAGTATGGCGAAGCAGTTCATTGACCGGCCGGTTAACCAGATGCAGGGTGAAAAACGTCAAAGAAGCTCCCAGCAGGATGATCAGCAACACTGTCAGCAGGATAATCCGGTTGCGATAGGAGGTTAGATCTGATTTCAGGACATCGAGGGAGACAATGATATCGACAACGCCAAGCACTTTGGCAGCACCGGTATGGACGTGGCAGGCAGCAGTAGAACAACTGGCCTCGTTACGTACTGCCTTGGCAAGCCCCATTACCTGAGTGCCGTCAGGAAGAGTGAAAAAACGGCTGCGATCAAGGAGCGGCGGGCGAATCAGTGCTTTGCCCGGTTGATGGCAGAGGTTGCAGTGGACCGCTTTCTGGTCCAGGATGTGGCCGATCTCGTCAGGATCCGTGGAATGGACAATAATTCCTTCACGGTTGATCATTCTGATCCGCTCTATGCCTGGGCGGTCGCCCACCTCGTCGATCATCTGGTAGACTGCCAGACGATTATCGGCCAACATCTGGTGGTAGGTCATGCGGATGATGGTGGAGGCAAGATTGTCCAGATCCCTGACCGTATTATTGACCAATAGTTTTTGCAGGTTATCAATGTTAACCCAGGCGAATAGCGTCATGAACAGAACCACTACCGTACCGGTCAGAATTGTCAGCTTTTGGATAAGTGAAAGGCGACGCGGAAGCAGTGAGCGCAGCAGGTGCTCAGGCTTCAACATATTCCCTGGCCGATATCCCCAGTTTTTTCATCATAGCTTGAAAGTTGGGACGAAGCATCCCGGTCTCCTCAGCTGCCCGGGTAATGTTACCCCGGTTGCGCTGCAACGCGTTTACCACAAAGGCTTTCTCCACATCCTCCACCGCATGTTCCCGCAGGTGCCGCTTGGTTTCTTTAAGCTCTTCCACACTTTGCGGTACCGTTGAGTAGTCCAGCATGATTGCTTCGCTTGAGCTGTGGCTCAATTCCAAGTCGTCGGGGGTAATCAGGCTGTCCTCTGCCAAAACCACGGCCCGCTCGATAATATTTTCCAGCTCCCTGACGTTTCCGGGGAAACTGTAGCTCTGCAGAACCTGCATTGCTCCGGCAGTGACTCCCTTTATGTCCTTACCCAGTTCTTCAGCCACGGTACGAACCGCATGCCCCACCAAAAGTTGGATGTCACCAATCCGTTCCCTGAGCGGCGGCAAATCCATCGGGATTATGTTCAGGCGGAAAAAGAGGTCTTCACGAAAAGTACCATCTGCTACCATGTCGCGCAGATTGCGGTTGGAAGCGACCACTAGGCGAATATTGATCGGGATTGGCTTGGTGCCGCCGATTGGAGTTACCTCCCGTTCCTGCAGTACCCGCAAGAGTTTGGCCTGGGTGGTATGGCTCAGGTTGGAGACCTCGTCAAGAAACAGAGTGCCACCCTCCGCGACTTTGAACAGGCCGGTCTTGGTTTGAATGGCGCCGGTAAATGAGCCCTTGACATGTCCGAACAGTTCCGATTCCAGCAGGCTTTCCGCCAATGAAGTGCAGTCAACCGCAACAAAAGAATTATCACGCCGCGCACTATGTTTATGGAGGGCTCTGGCGACCAGTTCCTTGCCGGTGCCGCTCTCGCCGGTAATAAGCACTGTGCTGTCGGTGGGAGCCACCTGCATGATACGGCGATAAACCTTGACCATTTCCTGGCTTTTACCTACAAATTGATCAAATCCTTCCGTATCTAGCAGCTCCTTGCGGAGGTAGAGATCTTCAAGGGCCACCACCCGCTGTTTCAGAGCAATCTTAACAGTGCTCAGCATTTCTTCCGGGGTGAACGGTTTGGCAATATAATCTACCGCTCCCAGCTTCATTACCTCCACGGCACTATCCACCGAAGAGTACCCGGTTATGAAAATCACCGGCAGATCAGGTTGAATCTCCTTGATCGCCTTCAAAACATCCATGCCGCTGATGCCCGGCATTTTGAGGTCGGTAATCACCAGATCAAACGTCTGCTGTTTAATTCGCTCCAGCGCGGCATAACCACTGGCAAAGGTCTCTACTTGAAAAGATTCGGACTCAAGAATCCTGCGAACTCCCTCCCTGATTGCAGGCTCGTCGTCAATTACCAGTAACTTTTTCTCAGCATTCATGGGAGGCCCCGATAATTCATGGTGTTTGCTTTTTGCTTGTAGTCCCTTGTGCGACGTCTAGGTAGAGCCAAAACTGGCTTAATGAGCTCCTGAATGATGCCGGCTGTCTGTGAATCGGCATACCGTTGCAGAAACGCTACTCCGCTGTCGCCAGCCTCGGCGATCTGCGGATCAATAGGTACAGATCCCAGAAACGGTACAGCCATATCTTCTGCCATCAGTTTGCCGCCGCCGGACTGAAAAACTGCTGTCAACTCGCCACATTTCGGACAGACAAAGCCGTTCATGTTTTCAATCACCCCCAGAATCGGCAGGTTGAGCTGACGGCAGAAGGAGATCGATTTGCGCACATCCACTGCTGCCACTTTTTGCGGGGTGGTAACAATCACCGCCCCATCAGCGTCTGCCAATGTCTGGCAGACAGAGAGCGGTTCATCTCCGGTGCCGGGCGGCGAATCCACAATCAGGTAATCCAGATCTCCCCAGTCAACATCGCGAATAAATTGTGTAATTACGCCGGTCTTCATCGGGCCACGCCAAATTACGGCTTCATCCTGGTCTTTGAGAAAGAAACCGAGCGAAATAACTTTCAGGCCGTTCAGGTCCACCGGGCGCAGTTCGCCGTTTTCCTCCATGATCTGGCGACCTTCCAGGCCAAGCATGGTGGGAATGCTTGGACCATGAATATCTACATCAAGCAGCCCGACTTTTTTGCCGGCAAGGTGCAGAGCCATAGCCAGGTTGACCGCGATGGTGCTTTTGCCGACACCTCCTTTCCCGGAGAGTACGACGATTTTGTGTTTGATCCGGCAGAGCCGTGAGGCCAGGCGGCGACGCTCCTCGAATTGTTGCTGGCTTTCACCCTGTTGTTGGTCTGTTGCGGAACAACTGCTGGATGAACATGAATCACAGGCCGTTGGTGGGCTACAGGCCTGCTCCTGTTGTGATGTTTCCTGTTGTACTGCATTCATCTAATGGTACCTCCTGAAAAGATTGTAAATACTGGGCTCTCCAGTATCATTTATTTTGAATAAACGCCGGTGTCGCACCCCCTGCTTCGACACCGGCGCTTCCTTTCTGCTCAGCCTTCATATAGATAGGCCTGCAGGCGTAGGAATTGTTTTTGGTTAGCCTTGCTGGCTCTTGCAATCACCATTCCGGTACCCATTCCTGGCTTTTAAACCGAAGCTACCGCTCTGGGTGCCGCGACAGCCCGTCATGCTTTTTTTTACTGCTGCTTGATTCTGTGCTGATTCCTGATTAAAACGCCCCGGCATTCCGCTACCGCTGCAGAATCCGCGGCCTCGGCCGGTCATTGACCCTGCGTGCAGAGGGCCTTGTCCATTTCCTTGTGGCATTGTTTTTCCTCCTTTCAATCTCTGTTATCACTGTTTAGATGACAGTTTGTGGGGGTGTTTATGTGCTTCATTCTGTTTGATGCCGTGGCAACCGGGCATGGCCAGGTGTCCATCTGTAAGGCTGTTTGATATGCATGCTTGAATAACCTGCTCCAGCTCGCCGGCGACAAAAGATACTACCTGGATGCCGTGCTCTGTCAGTGCCTCATAGAAATAGCGGGTTATAGCACCACAAACCAGGTGATCTACCTGCAGTGTGGCCAGTAGTAGCGCCCGTTCTCGAGAGTCGTCAGTCGGAAAACGTCTTTCGTACTGAGCAATGATTCCCTCTTTAGTGGTTTCCACAACCCAGAAGTTTCTGGCGACATCGAATACCGGAGCGATTCGTCCATTCCAAAGAGAAAAAACAGTTCTCGTCACAGCGTGACTCCAGACAGAGATTTGCATACATCTGTTTTTCTGTACCAGCAGAGAGCGTGCCAAAACAGTTCAAGTAATTATCTATATAATATAATTGTTGTATTTATGTTTTTGAGTGGTGGTAGAGGGGGGATGGTTGCGTTACGGCTACTGTATAATAGTTATGCAGTAGCAAAGTAGAGACTCTATCGTGTTGTTTTTGAGCGACCGTCTTTCTCGGGAGGGGTTATGCCAAGCTGTTTGATTTTACGGAACAAGGTGCTCTTGTGCATGCCTAGTTCCTGAGCTGCCGCCAGACGACTGAACCCATTTCGCTCAAGGGCAGTTTTGATCGCTTGGGATTCCATCTGGGAGCGGGCATCATGTAGTGCTGTCGGCCCGGTGGTACGGGAACCGAGAAAACTGATCTCGTCGGGTAGATGGGTCATCTCGATCATGCCGTCAGGACAGAGTACAAAAGCCCGCTCAATTATGTTCTCCAGTTCGCGCACATTGCCGGGCCATTCATGGGCCATCAACAGCGACAACGCTTCTGTGGACATACCTCGTACCGTGGCATGGTGGAGATGATTGTATTTCGTTATGAATTGCTCAACCAGGAGCGGAACATCTTCTTTTCGGCGTCGGAGTGGCGGAAGCTCAATTCGCACTACATTGACTCGGTAATAGAGATCTTCGCGGAAAGTGCCGTTTTTAGTTAATTCAGTCAGGTCACGGTTGGTGGCGACAACAATCCGCACATCGGTCGGGACCGTTTCTGTACCCCCTAATGGTTCAAAACTATGTTCTTGCAGAACCCGCAGTAATCGGACCTGCAGGGCCGGACTGACATCGCCGATTTCATCAAGAAACAGCGTGCCCCCCTTTGCAAGGGCAAAGCGGCCCGGTTTATCTTTGGTGGCCCCGGTAAAAGCGCCGGCCTTGTAGCCGAATAGCTCCGACTCCAGCAGGGTGTCCGGCAGAGCGCCGCAGTTAAGAGCCACAAACGGCCCCTTGCTTCTCCGGCTCAATGCATGAATCGTACGGGCCATCAATTCCTTGCCGGTACCGGTTTCCCCTGTGATAAGCACCGTACTGGGGCTGACGGCAATGGCTGGTATTACTTCGAAAAGTCGTTGCATAAGCGGGCTGCGGCTGACAATATCCCCGACATGGGAGCGGCCTTCAAGCTCATGCCGCAGAGTTTCAATCTCGCTCAAGTCCCGGAAGGTTTCAGCGCCACCCACCACCCGGTTGGCACTATCCTTCAATACTGCGGTGGAAAGACTGATCGGGATCCTGCTCCCTTCTTCATCAATAATATATCCGGAACGGCCGATGATCG
>JAQUCQ010000044.1 GCA_028686145.1 Desulfuromonadaceae bacterium
CTCCTCTACGACGGCAATTACCTCTGTCACCGGCTCCACAGGAGCATTATCCACAACCACTCCGCCTGCTTCATCAACACCAGTCTATCTGGGGACCGTAAGTCTGCCATCGGATGCTTTGACCAAGGTGATGTAAAACCGGCAGACACAACCCGTACGACTCAACAACCTACTGAATCAGCAGTTGCCGAACCAACTGAATCTCCTGCAGAAAAAACGTTGGTTTCTGAAACAAAAAAATCAAAGGAAACTGTAATTACGTCCTACAAAGGAACTCTCGATAACTTTCGTGCTTATCAGGGTGCAAAAACTCCTGATATTTTTATTGCACTTTTTAAGAAAGAAATTGCACCAAATATTCATCAGAAACCTGCCATTGCACTGAGTGATGGCAAGACCCTGCTGAAAATTGTGGTAAAATTTAAGAGCAACAACGATAAATCACCAAATTTTGCTCTGAACGGGGCCAAGCTGGTATCAGTCCATAAGGATGACACATCTTTGACGTGGATAATTGAAGCCCTGCCACAGGCAGGCGTAATGCAGGCTGACCTGACAATTCTGACTGATACCGATATTATTACATACCCTCTCACTCTGGCTCCACCCATCAGTGGTTTTTCACCTTCTAAAACGAATTTTATAACATTCACAAAGAATAACGGGCCAGCAAACCTAAAAAATGACCTCAACAACGATGGTAAACTTGATTATCTGGATGACTATATCTATACCGCAAATTATTTAGTCAGGAAGGAGGCTGCCGTCAATACAAAGAAATAGCAGGTGGTTGCGTCAAGTATAACGAGTATCGTACTTGAGGAAGTGAGGCGGTAACCATGGCAAGCCATTCCGCTGATCTGCAAACTGAAGACCTATGGTCAGCTTAAAGCGTTAGCTGCTTTCGATTGTTAGAAGGACGAAAGAGCATCGCGGTATTACGCTGAAGGTCTCCGCGTGAACAAATAGACTACAGCATCAATTTCGGGCGGCAGCACGAGCTGGCTCAGGGCAGCGTCTTCCTGCATGGCAAAAAACTGTTGTTCCCTATAGGCATCCCAGTTACCTGCTGCATGTTGATGACGGCTGGTAATAAGAATATATAGTTGAACACTTCGTGTTCTGAAAACCTGTCGTTCGAAACCATTGCGGGCAGGTGGCCACGAGCATATCACAACCTCCGATGAATACAGGCTTAAAGCAGCTTTTGCATCGTTTTTGACAACCCATTCTGGATAGGAAACGGAATGCTGCCAACTGTAATCATCCGTTGCCGTCACCTGAACTCCCCGCTGTTTCAGAAAACGCGACAGCGTCCCGTCCCCGGCTGCAATTTCAAGACAGTGGCGATTTCCGATTATCCTTGAAAGCTCCACTATCAGCTGAAGAGAATAAAAACAATAAATACCTTTGGGCTGTACGAGTGGCATCAGGTAGCGTTTTTGCCGGATTAGCGGCCATATCAGCCGAAACCAAAACAAAGAAGCCGGCTTACGCTCCAGATTATGAGAAAACAGCAGTTTCTGGGCAATAAAGCCGTTAAGTAGATTAAACCGCACTTTGCCGCTTTCAACACCCGATGCTACTGATACACAGTGCTGTTTGACGGCAGCATGTGCCATCTGATAGCGTACCATCTCCCGCACCGGCAATGTCCCCGTCTTTTTTGCCGAAACCGATCCCTGATAAGACTTCTGCTTTAGGTATGAAACCACCTCATCGGGGTTACCATGTTCAAGCACTTCTGCCAACTGATGTTGGACTGTTTCCCATTCTTCGGGATAAGCGGCGCATAGTTCCGACAGTTTTGGAGATGTTTGCAACCATGCGACTATTTTCTCAGGATCATTTGATTTCATACTCGCGGCCCTAAACTCCTAAAGTAAGACTTACCATATGCTCACTTACCAATGTCTAGGCTGGTGATGGGAGTCTTTTGTATTCATTTTATAAAACATGACTATTCATCAGTTTGTTACCCATAACTAAAACAGGGACTCAACCATTTCGGCTAAGTCCCTGTTATTTATGGTCGGTGCGACAAGATTTGAACTTGCGACCACTAGACCCCCAGTCTAGTGCGCTACCAGGCTGCGCTACGCACCGATAAAACTATTCTACAGTAAATCTCGTAATACCTTCAGCTCATCCCGAACTGTTTTCAAGACCTCACTACATTCTAAAGAAGCTCCATTTTCAAGAAGGTCTTCCGTTTTAACCAGCTTACCTTTTGAAGTGATACGCTTCTTAACACCCTCAATTGTAAATTTTTCTTCGTACAAGAGGCGCTTGACCTGCATAACAAGGTCAACTTCGTTTTTTGAATATAACCGTTGGCCAGAGTTGCTTTTTACTGGTTTCAGAAAAGAGAATTCAGACTCCCAAAAGCGTAAGACAGAGGTTTTAACACCGGCTACTTCAGCTACTTCACCAATTTTATAGTATATTTTTTCAGTCAAGGTTGAAGCCATAAGGTTTAAACCGACACTGCAATCTATTTGATTTCAGCGTTTATTGCATTTTTAAGAACCTGACTTGGCTTAAATGTCAGAATTCTGCGAGCATTGATTGTTATTGTTTCGCCAGTCTGCGGATTCCGTCCGCGACGATCAGCTTTTTGTTTTACAACAAAATTGCCAAATCCGGCAATCTTGATTTTTTCTCCGGATTCTAATGTTAACTTTAGAAGTCCAAAGACAGTTTCTACCATTTCAGCTGATTCTTTTTTTGAAAAACCGATTTTCTGATGAATACGTTCAACGATGTCTGCTTTTGTCATAGTTACCTCAATCTTTATCGGTTAATGCACTGAATCAAAAGGAGAAATTTTATAACACAGGGGCATCTATTACGCAATAAATTTTATCGCACCGCTACCTGTAATTTATTTATCAGATTTTCAACTATTTTATTATGAAGCATAGCGATCTCATCTTCGGCTAATGTACGCTCAAAGGACCTGTATTTAATGCGTACTGCAATACTTTTATGCCCATCAGGAACACCATTGCCGCGATAGACATCAAAGATCTGAACATTTTCAATTTCTTTTGATTTTTCAGCTCTGATACACTCAACGATCTTGACGGCAGCAAGTTCTTCCGGAACCAGCATGGCAATATCACGACTGCTGTCAGGGAAACGAGAAGGAGCAATGATCGTTTTTTTGGTTCTGGAAAGCTTCACTATTTTTTCAACATTGAGCTCAAAGCAATATACTGGCTTTTCAATTTGAAAGTTTTTTTGTACCGAGGGGTGGATTTCCCCAACCGAACCGATATATTCACGACCGGCATAAATCCGACTCGACTTCCCTGGATGAAAATAAGATTCCGGATCTTCCGTTTTCCATGACACTCCTCCGATGTCCAGGGCATCTAGGATTGTTTCAATAAGTCCCTTTGCATCATAAAAATCAACCAGCTCATTGGGACGACTCCATCCGTCTCCATCCCGCGATCCCGTGATAGCTCCTACGAGGCACAGTGGTTCTTGTGGCATATTCTCCGCCTCGCCAGGAAGGTAGACGCGCCTCATTTCAAAGAGCTTGAGATCTAGTGAGCGGTAATTAATATTTCTTGCAATGGTTTCCAGAAGCCCGGGCAATAAGGTAGTACGCATTACCGACTGTTCATCAACTAATGGGTTGACCAGCTTGATAGCAAGGTGTCGCGGATCATTATCTGCCAGCAGCAGCTTGCAAGCAGCGTCAGGAGCGGTAAAACTGAAGTTGATAATTTCAGTCATTCCATTATTTACCAGAAGATCTCGTATCTGTTTTTCAATTTCCTGATGACGCGTTGCTCTATCTGAGACAACTCTTGCATGCGGCATGGTTGCAGGAATCTTATCATAACCGTTCAAACGGGCTATTTCTTCAATCAGGTCAATTTCACGCTCTATATCTATACGATAGTGCGGTGGCACTACCAACACTGAACCATCGGCACCCGGAGAAATCCGGCACTCCAATCGAGTCAGAATGTCTATAATAACATCCCTCTCCAGGTCAATCCCGATAAGTTTATTTGCTTTTTCGGGTCGAAACGTGATTGCTGCACGATCTTTTTTATCCGAATATATATCAATAACTCCTTGAGCTAAAACACCACCAGCCAGCTCGACAATCAAACCAGCCGCCCTGTCAAGCGCACGGACTACATTATCGATATCTATGCCCCGCTCAAAACGATGTGAAGATTCAGTATGCAGACCTACTTTTTTACTGGTTTTACGAATTGTGGCCGGTTTAAAAAAAGCACTCTCAAGGAGAATTGAAGTTGTCGTATTTTCAATTTCAGAATTCAATCCGCCCATAATGCCGGCCAGAGCGACAGGTCGCTCTGCATCGCAGATAACAAGATCAGTTGATGTCAATATGCGAAGTTGATTGTCAAGAGTTGTAAACGGCTCTCTCTCTTGTGCAGTACGCACAACAATCCGGTGTCCTGCAAGCCGGTCACAATCGAAAGCATGCAGTGGTTGCCCTAACTCCATCATGACCAGATTCGTAATATCAACAACATTATTGATAGATCGTATACCGATAGCGTTGAGACGTTTTACCAGCCATTCCGGTGAAGGGGCAATCGTGCAACCGGACAGATATCGGGCAGCATAACGCGGGCAGTTATCAGTATCCTCTACCGTAACTCTGATTATCGACTCAACCTTCTGAGTTCCTTCCACCACTGGGGAACAAGGATATTTCAGTGCCAGACCGAGTTTGGCGGCAATATCACGCGCAATCCCGATCGCACTCAAACAGTCCGAGCGGTTGGGAGTCAGGCCAATCTCAAATAAAGTGTCCTTAAGTCCAAGAGCGGTAAAAACCGGGGTTCCGAGTGGTGCGCATTGTGGAGGTAGAATTATTATACCGGCGCTCTCTTCAGCCAAACCCAACTCCTTTTCAGAACAGAGCATTCCGCATGACTCTTCGCCGCGTATTTTTGATTTTTTTATTTTAAAATCACCGGGCAGCACCGACCCGATCTGGGCTAACGCAACGGTGTCCCCCTGCTTGAAGTTCTGGGCTCCGCACACTATATCGAGAATTTCTGTCCCATTATTCACCCGACATAACGAAAGTTTATCGGCATTGGGGTGCTGTCGTTTCTCTTCAACCAGCGCCACGACAATACTATCCATTCCTTCGCCAAGCTTTTCCATTGACTCTACTTCGAGCCCAAGCATGGTTAACAACGCTGCAAGTTCTTCAGGAGTTTCCTGAAAATCGACAAATTCTTTTAGCCAGTTGTACGTAATATTCATATCAATGCACCATAATATATAGTGGAATTAGAACTGCCGCAGAAAGCGGACATCATTTTCGAACAGGAGGCGCATGTCTGAAATGCCATACTTAAGCATTGCAATACGTTCGATCCCCATTCCAAAGGCAAAGCCGGATATATTTTCAGCATCATACTGAACGTGGCGATAAACTTCCGGATCAACCATGCCTGCACCCAGAATCTCGAGCCAGCCGCTATTTTTACAAACCCGGCATCCCTTGCCGCCACAAATAACACAGGCAATATCCACTTCGGCCGATGGCTCCGTAAAGGGAAAATAACTGGGGCGAAGCCGCACACCGGTTTTTTGCCCAAAAAGTTGGTTGGTGAACACGGTAAGAATGCCTTTCAGGTCGCCAAATGTTACATCAGAATCGACCATTAGACCTTCAATCTGATGAAACATCGGGGAGTGTGTCGCATCTGAATCGCATCTATAGACAGTCCCAGGTGCGATAATGCGTACCGGAGGCTTTTGCTTGAGCATAGTACGAATTTGCACCGGAGAGGTATGAGTCCGCAGCAACAGGTTGTTTTCAACAAAAAAGGTATCCTGCATATCACGGGCAGGATGTTCAGGTGGGAAATTGAGTGCTTCAAAATTGTACCAGTCATGTTCAATCTCAGGCCCTTCTGCAACCGCAAAACCGAGCCCTGCAAAAATAGAGCAGATCTCTTCAATAACCAGCGAGACAGGGTGCTTAGAACCCTTGACCGGGCGACGACCAGGAAGAGAAGTATCAATGCGCTCTGATTGAAGGCGAGTTGCAATAACCTCTTCCTGTGCAGATTTAATTGCTGCGCCAAGAGACGATTCAATTTCATCACGTACTGAATTAACCATCTGCCCGACTATTGGACGTTCTGCAGCCGATAAAGAACCAAGCCCTTTCATCAGAGCGGTTAATTCGCCTTTGCGCCCAAGCACACTGATACGTATTTCCTGAAGTTGCTCCACTGAGGACGCGGCGGCAATGGCCTGCAAGGCGCCGTTTCTCAATTGCTCAAGTTGTTCCCGCATAGTTGATTACCTTCGAGACAAAATAGTAGTAACAGCTTATATGCTGTACAAAAAAGGGAACAGGAGCCAGTCCCATTCCCTTTCCGTAAAAATAAACTTACACAACGCCTAGATACCGGCTTTGGCAAGCACTGCAATCTGTGCAAATCCATCCGGATCGGTCACAGCAATGTCAGCCAGAACCTTGCGATCAATTTGGACATTAGCTTTTTTAAGACCAAAGATGAACTTACTGTACGACAACCCATTAATACGCGATGCCGCATTAATGCGAACAATCCACAGGCTGCGGAAATCACGCTTTTTGACGCGACGATCGCGGAAGGCATAATTTAAAGCCCGATCAACCGCCTCTGTCGCACTGCGAAACAGCTTGCTACGTGCGCCACGGTAACCCTTAGCCAGCTTAAGTACCTTGTTACGTCTGCGTCTCGCTTTAAAACCTCTTTTTACACGTGCCATACGTCACTACTCCTTCGTTGCTGAATTGGCCAGATCCACAAGGGGAGACAATTTCCTCATGGTTCGTGGCATTATGCTTCCCCACATAAATGAGAAAATATTGTTATTTGTAAGGGATCAAGCGGGCTATATTCTTCTGGTCTACAGCTGCAACCATTCCGCCCATGCGCAGGTTACGTTTGCGCTTCGTACTCTTACAGGTCAAAATATGACTGGTAAAGGCTGCGCCGCGTTTAATACGCCCGGACGCTGATTTTCTGAAGCGCTTGGCAGCTCCACGATTGGTTTTAATTTTTGGCATGTAAAAACTCCTTCTTCGTTATGATAGCGTAACTATAATGTCTATACGTCTTTATTTTTTCGGTTTTGGAGCAACAATCATGTACATGTTGCGCCCCTCAACCCGAGGTTGATTTTCTATGACACAGAAATCCTGCAATTCCTTCGCAACCTTTTCAATCACCGCCCGACCGACATCCATATGGGTAATTTCACGACCACGGAAAACAAGGGTGATCTTGGCCTTGTTGCCCTCTTCAAGAAAACGTTTAACGTTATTTATTTTAAATTCCAGATCATGACTATCTGTCTTGGGGCGTAACTTCACTTCCTTTAACAACACATGGACCTGTTTCTTTTTTGCTTCCTGAAGCTTTTTACTCTGCTGATATTTGAACTTACCGTAGTCCATTATCCTGCAGACAGGAGGGACTGCAGTTGGTGAAACTTCAACAAGATCAAGCTGCTGTTGTTCGGCCAGCTCTAATGCCTGTGAAAGGGTAAGCACTCCAAGCGCCTCTCCAGTTGCACCAATTACACGAACTTCAGAAACCCTGATGGCCTGATTGATATTGACGGTCGGTTTTGCTATGGCGACACCTCCTGATAGCAGATTATTCTTCGCTACTATCTGACTTACATCTATTTATAATTCTTGCATTCCTGGGTTACAAAATCGATAAAATCTTCCGGCTTCATGGCCGGGAGATTTTTACCGTCGCGATAGCGAGGTGTTACCATACCCTGTTCAACTTCTTTATCGCCGATAACCAGCATGTAGGGTATTTTTTGCAGCTGTGCCTCACGAATTTTGAAGCCCAGCTTTTCATTACGAACATCTCGTTCAACGCGTATTCCGGCATTACGCAACAACCTGTACACATCCTGAGCAAACGGCACCTGGTTATCCGTCACCGTAACAACAATAGCTTGAACCGGAGAAATCCAAAGTGGAAAACTGCCGGCAAAATGTTCAATTAGAACACCAATAAAACGTTCAATCGAGCCAAGGATAACACGATGTACCATGATGGGACGTCTACGTTCACCGTCAGACGCTACATACGTAAGATCAAAGCGCTCCGGCAGGGTAAAATCACACTGGATAGTAGCACACTGCCATCTCCTGTCAAGACAATCGCGAAGCTTTATATCTATTTTAGGTCCGTAAAACGCGCCATCGCCCTCATTTATCTCATAGGGTCGACCGGAATCCTTCAAAGCCGATAGCAATGCTTCTGTCGCTTGCTCCCAATCCGAATCTGATCCGATTGACTTTTCCGGTCGAGTTGAAAGTTCCATCTCATATTCAAAGCCAAAAATTGCCATCACATCATTGACAAAGGAAAGAACACCTTTAATTTCAGCATCAAGTTGATCAGGAGTGCAGAGTATATGGGCATCATCCTGAGTGAAACATCGTACCCGCATAAGACCATGAAGCACACCGGCCCGTTCATGACGATGCACTGTCCCAAGCTCGAAAAAACGGAGTGGAAGGTCACGATAGCTCCGCAATTGTGACTTGTAAATCATCATATGTGAGAGGCAATTCATCGGCTTGATGCCGTAGCTTTGCTCATCCACTTCGGTGAAATACATATTTTCCCGGTAGTTTTCGTAGTGTCCAGAACGTTGCCAGAGCTCACTCTTGAGGATCTGCGGTCCAACAACAATATCGTAATCCCGTTTCAAATGTTCTTTACGCTCAAAATCTTCAAGAATAGTGCGCAGCATGGCACCCTTTGGATGCCAGATAGGGAAACCGGCGCCAACTTCATCAGAAAAAGAAAACAGATCCAGCTCCCTGCCGATCTTGCGGTGGTCACGTCGTTTTGCCTCTTCAAGACGGTGGAGATACGCTTCCAACTCTTTTTTATCAACAAAAGCAGTTCCGTAAATACGCTGAAGCATACGATTTTTTTCATCGCCACGCCAGTAAGCACCGGCAATTGAAAGCAATTTAAATGCCTTGATCCGCGCGGTGGACGGAAGATGCGGGCCACGACAAAGATCGGCAAAAGAGCCTTGGGTGTATACCGATACACGTTCAACACCGAGATCATTAATCAATTCGGTTTTATACGGTTCTCCCATGGCTTCAAACATACTGATCGCATCGGCACTGGTGTACTCATGCCGTTCAATTTTCTGATCTGCGGAGGCCAGCACCTGCATCTTTGCCTCAATGCGCTCCAGATCTTCCGGCGTAAACGGCTTATCTACATCAAAATCATAATAAAAACCGGTCTCTATAGCCGGACCGATCGTAACCTTGGCCTGAGGAAAGAGTTCCTTAACTGCCTGAGCCATTAGATGCGAGGTTGAGTGACGAATAATCTCAAGTGCTTCCGGACTCTTATCAGTAACAATTTCAACACGATCACCATCAGCCAACCGGGAGTGCAGATCTACCAGTTGCCCGTTAATTTTTCCCGCCAACGCCGCTTTGGCAAGACCGGCACCAATTGAGGCCGCCAGATCATATACTGTAGCACCCTCGGGAAGCTCACGAGTAGAATTATCCGGAAGTGTGATTGAAATAGTAGCCATAATATTTCCTTTAAGAGGGCAAACAGAAAAGGCATCGATACATCGATGCCTGCATCCTGCTCGCTTCGCTCTGCTTTAATTAATGGTAGGCGCGGGCGGTGTCGAACCGCCGACCTCTACCGTGTCAGGGTAGCGCTCTCCCGCTGAGCTACGCGCCTACATCAAAAAGCTGGAGAGTAATAGCAAGTTACGTCATGGATGTCAAGCTGATTTTACTGCCAGAATTATCTCGTTGCTCCAACCTAGCGACATTTTCAACATGAACTGTCTGCGGAAACATATCAACCGGTTGAATCTCGCGACAGAGATATCCCAGCTTGTTCAGAACATCAAGGTCACGCGCAAGACTCTGCGGAGAGCACGAAACATATATAATCGATTTCGGCCCGAGAGCAACAACATGCTCCAGTACATTTTGATCGCACCCTTTACGGGGCGGGTTTAACACTGCCATATTGACCGACAGTTGATCAGCTGTCATCTCATCAAGCAGGTCAGCAACGTCCCCGGCTTCAAACTGACAGTTTTTGATGCCGTTTATTCGAGCATTCATACGTGCATCGGCTACAGCCTCTTCAACAACTTCAACACCGATCACATTCTTGGCAGATCCGGCCAGAAACAGTGCAATACCGCCAATACCGCAATACAGATCAAGAACCGTTTCAGAACCGGTGAGTCCGGCCCATTCGCGCACCTTACTGTAAATCAGATTGGCTCCACCATTATTCACCTGGAAGAATGAACGGGGAGAAATCCTGAAAGCGATATCACCAATCCGTTCCGTCAGGTACAGCTTCTTGGTCAGAAAATAATCTTTCTGCCCCATAATCACATTACCTTCAGTTGCATTTACATTCTGGACAACAACTTCAACCTCGGGCACCAACTCCTGCACAAAACGCCCCAGGTGATGAATCTCGTTGAAGGAACGCTTGGAAGTGACAAAAACAACCATCGCCTTTTTCTCATGTACCGAGACACGTACGACCAGATAGCGCAGCAACCCCATTTTACTTTGCGGATTATAAACCTGCACCTTTCCTTTTTTGATCCCTTTTCTGACCGCTTCGACCACCTTATCAATGAGCGGGTGATGAATCGGACACTGTTCCAAATCATAGACATCGTGACTTGCACGTCGGTAGATACCGATAAACGGCTCTGAAAACTTGCCGGCAACCGTCAACTTTGCTGTCGTGCGATAATGGATCAGATTATCCGGCGAAAGCAGCGGATGCACCACACTATCCGACAAACCGGGATATTTGGCCATCTCAGCCAGAATCATGCCCCGTTTCCAGTTTTTCTGTTCGGAATATTTCATGGCAATTAACGGGCAACCGAAACAATCAGCGCTTTCACGACAAGGAGGATTATTGCTCCTCAATTGAGAAGGTGTTAGCAGTTTTTTTACATGGCAAAAGGCTGTGCCACCTGCAACGTGATCAATGCCGGCCAGCACAACATCACCCGGCAAGGCTCCGCCAACGCGGAGTGTCATCCCGTCTTCGTTGCGGGCGGTTCCATATCCATCTTCATCCAGAGAGGAGATACGCAGCTCCAACACACTTTTTCGAGCCAATGGCACAAAGGGCTTTTCTGCAACGGCTGCTTCAGACGGTTTGCGCGCTGGGGCGCGTGTTGCTTTTGCCTTGAAATTTTCGAGCTGTTTTTTATTCTTCAAAGTTGTAATTCCTTTTTATCACCAATCCGCCTTATTCGAAGATTGCAACTATACACTAGTTTCCAGATATTCTCTGAACTTCATAAATGCCTTGGCACGATGACTTATCAGATTTTTTTCTGCCAGATCCAACTCCGCCATGCTTCGTTCTAAGTCATCCACCAGAAAAAGCGGATCATATCCAAAGCCACCCTCCCCTCTGGGTGCAGAAAGAATCCGTCCAGTGACCCTGCCGGTAAATACCTGCTCAACACCTTCCGGAGTTACAAAGGCCAGCACACAGATAAAAGCCGCTTGCCGATATTCATCAGGAACCTTCTGACACTCCTCCAGTAGCAACTTGTTATTAGCAGCATCGCCAGCATCAACTCCTGCATACCGGGCCGAGAACACACCCGGGCGACCACCCAGAGCTTCAACTACCAGACCGGAGTCGTCAGCCAATGCCGGAAGTCCGGAAAAACAGGATGCTTCACGAGCTTTTTTGAGGGCATTTTCCTCAAAGGTAGCGCCATCTTCAACAGTCTCGGGAAAATCGGTGAAATCGAAAACACCGCTGACTTTGTCTACAAGGCCGGCCAGCAACGCTGTGATTTCAAGTATCTTGCCTTGATTACGGCTCGCAACCACCAAATGTTTCATTTGGCAAGAGCCTCCTGCTGTAATAAAAAGAGCTGTTGAACACCGTTGATGGCGTAGTCACGCATAATGTCCATCTGGGCGCACGTAAAAGGTTCAGCCTCGGCCGTACCCTGCACTTCAACGAAACGGCCACTTGAGGTTATGACATAATTCATGTCAACATCTGCAGAAGAATCCTCCAGGTAATTCAGATCCAGCAAAGCCTTCCCCCCAATAATGCCAACGCTGACTGCCGCAACAGCCTCCTTTAGCGGAATTTCAGCTAAGAGACCTCTGGACTTAAGCGTTGTAAGGGCATCAACGAGAGCAACATACGCACCAGTTATCGAAGCGGTGCGTGTTCCACCGTCGGCCTGTATGACATCGCAATCTATATAAATTGAGCGTTCGCCAAGCTTTTCAAGATCAGTCACCGCCCGTAATGACCGGCCAATCAGGCGCTGGATCTCAAGCGTGCGTCCAGTCTGCTTCCCCTTCGCTGCTTCACGTTGCGAGCGCGTATGAGTAGCTCGCGGCAACATGGCGTATTCAGCAGTTACCCAACCGCTGCCTTTACCCCTCAGAAAAGGCGGTACGGATTCCTCTACCGATGCCGTACAGAGCACCATCGTATCGCCAAATTCTACCAAAACTGAACCTTCAGCATGCTTGGTGAAACCGCGTGTCAATTTCACAGAACGTAAAGCAGTGGCACTGCGGCCGTCATTCCTCATATATAATACTCCTCACCTTCAAAAATCAAAACGTGGAGCTGTTCATTAACCTGTCAACAGTGTCGTGTCAAACAAAAAGGGAACCTGATAGCAGGTTCCCTGGAGAAGATTCAATTAGAAGTGGGTATGATCGGAGCTACCCGAGGTGATTATTGTTGTTTCTTGCCCGATTTGCAAGAATGGTGGAATCTAGGAGCTCTCCGCAACAGGTACACTTCCATGCGTCGAAGGAGCGGACAAAATCATAGAACTTTTCAGCAAACATTCGGCCTTTGCAACGTGGACAATGCATATAATTCCCCCCTGCTACTGTAATGAAATAGAGATAGCAGGACAGATACACCTTGTATGCCAAGTAATATAATTTATCGACCAACAACAATATTAAATTAAATTATCTAATATTTTAAGGGTGTTGAAAGTAGGTGCGAAGATTATGATATTTCTTTTCACCGATCCCTTTGATTCCAAGCAGGTCATTGACGTGCAAAATACCGCCATTATTTTGACGATACGCAACAATTCGCCCTGCCAAAGCAGGACCAATTCCTGGCAAGCAATCAAAATCAGCCTCACTCATGTTTGAAATATCGAGTGGAATTCCCAGAACCATTTGCTCGGCGACAGTCATTCTGTCCACCTTCAGTAAGGATGCTCCGTCTGCCTGAACGCTAAGCTTGACAGCTGAACCATTGTGCAGAGGAGTAACGGCAGAAGAACTGACCTTGCACTGTTCCAAAGGGCACAGTGGTATCGCCATATTTATGACGCTTTCCGCCAATGCATTGGCGGGAACTTCATATATGCCCGAATGAAGGACTTCTCCGCTTATCTTGACAGTTATACTGCCACTCGATAAAACACGAAAAACCGCAGGAGCAGGAATATCCTGACTCGTGCGGTTTTTGATTGAAAGCGACACCAAAAGAAGCGCCGCACCCATAATCACCACGACCCGCCGCATTGTTTCCGCCTTCAGTCTACTCCTCCGACTTGTGCAGTTTATAGTCAATGCTATCAATAAGTGCTTGATAGGAGGCGTCAATAATATTATCCGAAACACCAACCGTGCCCCAACGGCTGTGCTTATCACCAGATTCAATCAGCACGCGAGTCGATGAGGCGGTGCCCTGACCAGCAGGAAGGACACGTACTTTATAGTCCAACAATTTCACTTCCTTCAACTTGGGATAGAATTTTTCCAGCGCCTTGCGAATAGCATTATCAAGTGCATTGACCGGACCATTGCCTTCAGCGGCAGTATGCTCCACTTTTCCGCCAACTTTGACCATGATGGTTGCTTCAGCCAGTGGTTTCTGATCCTCACCCCGCTTTTCATCAATCACCCGGAACCCGAGAACACTGAAAAACTTTTTATGAGCTCCGAGTGCTCTTTTCATCAGCAACTCAAATGAAGCCTCAGCCCCTTCAAACTGATAACCGCGGTTCTCCATGTCTTTGATATTGTCAAGTATCTCAAGAGTGACAGGATCTTTGCTATCCAGATTGATGTTGAATTCTTCAGCCTTTGCAAGAATATTGGAACGACCGGACAGATCGGAAATCAGCACACGGGTGCAATTACCAACCAACTCTGGTCGCATATGCTCATACGTTTCCGGATGGCGTTGGATCGCACTGACATGGACCCCGCCTTTGTGTGCAAATGCTGAATTCCCGACATAGGCC
>JAQUCQ010000381.1 GCA_028686145.1 Desulfuromonadaceae bacterium
AATACGCGATCTATCTTGGCCCCGACACCAACACTCCGGCGCCCTGGGTGAATATTATCGCCAATCCTGCCTTTGGAGTCATGGTCAGCGAAACCGGCTCCGGCTTCACCTGGTATGGCAACAGCCAGCGCAATCGCTTGACGGGCTGGTCTAACGATCCGGTGCTTGATCCGGCCTCGGAGGCGTTCTACATCCGCGATGAGGAGAGCGGCTTTTTCTGGTCGCCGACCGCGTCGCCGATCCGGGAGGGTAGCGCCTATCGTGCCAGGCACGGAGCTGGCTATACGGTCTTCGAGCATAACAGTAACGGCATCGAACAGGAGCTGACCGTCTTCGTGCCGGTGGATGAAACCGGCGGCAAGCCGATCAAGCTGCAGCGTCTGCGGCTTACCAATGCCTCCTCCCGGAAGCGCCGGCTCTCGGTAACCTATTATGTGGAGCTGACCTTGGGCGAGAACCGTGAAAGCTCCCAGATGCACGTCATCACCAATTGGGATGACGATGCACAGATCCTGCTGGCTCGCAACAGCTACCACCCCGAGTACGGAGAGCGGATTGCCTTTGTGGCCATAACCCCCCAGGTCGACTCATACGGCGGCGACCGTGGCGCCTTTATCGGCCGCAACCGCTCGCTGGCCAATCCGGAAGCGATGGAGCTGACACGGCTGTCGCAAAGGACCGGGGCGGGACTGGACCCGTGTGCGGTACTGCGGACTGTTATTGAAATTGCTCCCGGCGAGTGCTGCGAGATAACCTGCATGCTGGGCCAGGCCGAGTCCGTGAAACAGGCCCGGGAGTTGGTGCACAGCTACCGGCAGGACCATGCTCTGGAGGAGGCTTTACATCAAACCAAAGCTTGGTGGGATGATCTGCTGGGCACTATTGAAGTGAAAACACCGGAACTGGCCGCCGACCTGCTGATCAACCGCTGGCTTCAGTACCAGTCCTTAAGCTGCCGTATCTGGGGACGCTCCGCTTTTTATCAGTCGGGCGGTGCCTTCGGTTTTCGCGATCAGTTGCAGGATGTGATGGCGTTCCTTTATGCCAAGCCGGAACTGGCGCGAAGCCAGATCCTGCTGGCCGCCAGCCGGCAGTTCAAGGAGGGGGATGTTCAGCATTGGTGGCATCCACCAAGCGGCGCCGGGATTCGCTCGCGTATTTCCGACGATCTGCTCTGGATCCCGTATGTTGTCGCTCACTACGTTCGGACGACCGGCGATCAGGATATTCTAAAGGCGGAGGTGCCCTTCCTGAACATCCCCCTGCTGGCGGACGATCAGCACGAGGTATTCTCCACGCCGGAGGTCACTTTTGAGCGCGCCACGCTCTTTGAACACTGTCAACGCGCGACCAGTCGCGGGTTGACAGTCGGCCCCCATGGCCTGCCCTTGATCGGGACCGGGGATTGGAACGACGGAATGAATCTGGTGGGCGCAGCGGGTAAGGGCGAGAGCGTCTGGCTGAGATGGTTTCTGTGTGAACTGTTGCAGGGGATGGCTGAGCTGGCGAGTCTGCTGCAACAACCGGAGTTGAGCCAGACCTATCAAAACGACAGATATTCCCTGATCCAGCGGGTCGAACAGGCCGGTTGTGACGGAGAGTGGTATCTGCGGGGAACCTTCGATGATGGCTCACCCCTTGGTTCTGCGACAAACAGTGAGGCGCGAATCGATTCACTGCCGCAGTCGTGGGCCTGGCTTTCCGGCGCCGCAAACATGGATCGCGCGAATCAGGCCCTGGAGTCGGCCTGGCAAAACCTTGTGCTCCAGGATGAAAACCTGGTGCTGCTGTTTACGCCACCTTTCGACAAATCGGAGCCTTCGCCCGGCTACATCAAGGGTTATCCGCCCGGGGTGCGCGAAAACGGCGGACAGTACACCCATGCCGCGCTCTGGATGGCGATGGCCATGGCCCGCAAAGGGGATGGAGAACGGGCGGTGCAGATACTGCGCATGCTGAATCCGATCGAACATGCCCGCGATGCGGAAGCGGTCTGGCACTACGGGGTTGAACCGTACGTTGTTGCGGCCGACGTTTACCGCTTGCCTGGTCGGGTTGGACAGGGGGGCTGGTCCTGGTATACCGGTTCGGCAGCCTGGATGTACCGGGCCTGGATTGAAGAGGTTCTGGGGTTACAGGTGCAAAACGGGCAGATGCGGGTCAACCCGGTCATCCCGGCAACCTGGTCGGGCTTCAGCCTCCGCTATCGGCATGGTGAAACGATCTACGAAATCCAGGTGGAGAATCCTCAGGGCAGTCAGCGGGGGGTTGCCTGGGTGGAGATGGATGGCCAGCGCGTGCCTGGTGGAGTGATCATGCTTGAGCGGGATCTGGTAAAGCATCAGGTGATCGTGAGGATGGGAGGACCGTTGCAATAGGTCCGTCATATAGTGCAGTTATGTTAAACCTGACGGATTCTGTTGATGTTTTCTCATGTGCCTGACATGTGCTGATTCCTCTTTTCGTTGTGCAATCAGACCTTTGGACTCTCCCGCTCAGCCGATTTTTACTGGCATGTTAGTTGCGACAGGTTGTGCTGGCAGAGCATGGACCGATAATGTGCTTTCTGCTGAAATCGAGCTGTCATCCTAGAGTGGAGGAGGAAACCATCAAATCGAGCATCAGGGACCAAGCGGAAGGAACGTTTCACGAGGCGAGGGGCAGTGTCAAGGAGGTCGTGGGAAAATTAAGCGATAATCCAAAGTTGCAGGTTGAAGGCGCCGTTGAAAAGGTAGCCGGCAAAGTTCAGGCGAAAATCGGACAGGTCAAGAAGGTTTTGGGCAAGTAGTGGCGATGGGCCACTCGCCAAGGAAATTATCTACAATTCCAAAGCAATAAAGGAGAGTGCTATGAAAAACCTGATAAAAACAGCAACTATTTTTTCATTACTCGTTATCGTTTGCCTGATGATCGGCGCATGCGGCGACGATACCGAACAACTGGCCAGGAACCAGGGTGATGTCCTCGTTATCGTCAAGGACGCTAACGGCGTGGCCGTGTCGGGAGCGACAGTTCAAGAGTGAGAAACCGCGGTTACAGGGACATTAGTCAACCTTGGAAATACGGACTTAAACGGCCAACTGAAATTCACGGGAACTGCTGGTGATACTTACTACTTTACAGTCAGCAAGACCGGATATGTGACGCAGACCGATCTTTCAAGCACGCCGCAGTTGACCTCGACGGTTAATCTGAATGTGATATTGCAACTTAGTCCCTAGTTACGGTGATACCAATGCTTCTCGCCTATCCTATAAGGATTTACCCACCATTTATTTATTCTGAAGGTTAGGAAGTTGAATAACAACAGTAACAACACTACAGGGGGAACGTGACGTGAAAATAATGAATTATATATCAA
>JAQUCQ010000382.1 GCA_028686145.1 Desulfuromonadaceae bacterium
GATCCGACGAGGTAAACCACACCGAACTCAATGGCCAGCAGTGGCAGTCCAAGCACCAGAAGCGTCCCGCCATTGCCGTATAAAGTTGCAACGAGAAGTGTCGTAACGGTTATCGTCACCGCCATTAATGCGGGAAAATTTCGTTTGAGTTCGATAAGAAGCTCGGACTTCCCATGTTTCTTTGTGCAGACAAACCGAGAGCGATAGAGCAAAAAGACGATAAGCAGCGGCCACCCCATCTGCAACGCAAGTTGCGACCCGGCTTCAGGATTACCTTTGGAGAAGCTCAGTAGTATCTGTGCAATTCCGACCACCACCTTGATAGCAGTGAAAACAGTACTGGCAAGCCAGGCATAATAGTTATGCTTGAGCAGTCCTATTCCAGCTATTACCATCGTTACGCTCATTCCAACCAGAAGTAAGTGCCAAGGGCTGAATGTGGTACTAGATGCAATTGCAATCGCACTCATCCAGACAGCATAAATGATAAAGACAGTTCCAACGAAACTGGCTGGCATGGTTCCTTTTTCTTCAGGTTTGTTTTCCAATTGGCCTCCGTTCGTCCCGTAAAAGTAGCCTGTCACCGTTTACTTCTGCTAAAGTAGCCTGTCCCCGTTTTACAGCCTGTCCCCGTTTCCACCTTCCTATTGGTTTGCTCCTAAGGCTATTAGTGCCAGTTGCGTTAACTGTCTTAAAAAATTATTACTAGCTTCATCCTGAATAATTGAACATAGAGAATTTCCAATTTCTGGATGGTTCATAAGTCTAAAGTGAATTCCTTCTTTTCTAAATTCGCAATATCTTGAATATGGCCCATCATATTTATCAACAACTTCGCATTGTAATTTTTCAACAAGAACGGAGTAAATTAAATCAAAATCGCCCCAACTCTCTAGGCCATTAAATTCAAATTCCAATCCTTTACCTGAATGATATTCGATGATGTTATTAACCATTTTCGCTCCATTTCCTTTTGTTAGTCATATCATCTAGTGAAGTAACATATAATTTGTATCGTCTCTTGTAACTGTTGTTGCACTCTTTATTATGTCATGCCAAACATCATCCCCAGACAATCCTTTTTTTTGTTTTCGTACAATCATTTGCTCCCAAGTCAGATTAGGTTCGTTTTTTCTAAGTTTTTCAGCTGCAGCACGATCTGACATAAAATCTCTGGTTTGGCTTCTCAATGAAGCTCGCAATTCATAAGCCTGCTTTGCTTGATCCTCTAATGGGAGTAATTTGTTTATTTTATTTCCCATCATTTCATCATTGGACAGATACCAAATGCGAGCATCTATATTGCCTAACGATGCAGGTGCCGGCAATTCTCCCTTAGAAATCATATCTTGCATGCCAGAATAGGTATTCCAGTGTTTTGATTGCAATGTTGTTCCAGATGAGGAAACATAGAAATCAGCTTTCGCCGTTTCTTCTGCACCGTGTCGTAACACAGCCTGACCTCTAATATTTCCAAGTGGGCTGTTATTAATAAGATCCTTAGACTTGTCAAGAATCTCTTGAGCAAACTCTTTGACGCCGTTTTTGACTTCTTTTGAAATTTTTGCTGTGGTTTCAACAAAGACCTTGGCTGCACCCGGCAACTTCTCGAAGCCTTTTCCAGCTAAAGATACGACTGGTTTTTTCAATGCTCCTACGGCTGTGCCTATTGCCTTTCCGGTAAGAACAGTTTCTACAACCGAATACTCCAAATCCATGAAGGCATCTACCCTGGCTGAATCTTGCCCATAATGCCTTACAGACGTGCCGTGCACCATTCCACGATAAATATCTTTCGCATGTTCACTATCAAACACCCATTTATCAAAGAAACTCTGCTCTGGAGGTTTTCTATATTCCAATTTCAGCGCTTCATACCCAAACAGATCGATATAAACCGTCGGATTAGAGTAAGCATAAAGGTATTTGTGCAGTGACGGCGGAGTCCCCTGCTCACCCAGATACGTATCCTGCGTTATGAACCGTGCCGTATCCGGATCATAGTATCGTGCCCCAAAGTAAATCAGCCCGGAATTCTGGTCAATCTCCTTACCGGTAAACACTCGACGGTTAACGCTTTGGCCAACACTGTCAACAATCATGCCCCACGGATTCAGGAAATAACTGGCTTTGGTGGCTCCCGTATCATCGGTCAGATCGGTGGTGCTGCCCAAGGCATCCTGATGGTAATACTGGCTGCTTGTTCCGTCGGTAAGGCTGTAGAGCTTCCCGGCATAACGGTAATGCGCCAGCAATTCACCAGCGTTCCGCTCCTCAACAACTGCTGTGCCATCGTAGTAGTAATCCACATCGCCACGGTCGCTGCCCAGTTGCCTGATGCGGTAGCCATTGGCGTTGTAGACATACCGCCCCAGGATAGTTGCGCCTTTGCTGGCGCTGATCAGCTTATCTCGGCTGTCGTAGGCGTATGTCGTCGGATTGGCCGGATCGGCTGAGTCCGTTTTGTTGATCGTGTTGCCGTTATTATCAAAGCCGTAGCTTATCGTTTTCGTGCCGTCTGCTATTTGCGTCAGCCAGTCGGTTTCATCATAGCTGTACGTCTTGGTAGATGCCGTATTATCCAGAAAAATGCGGGACAGATTTATTTTACAAGGGCTAATCCCTCATACGTTCCGACATGTCTCGTGTCAAGTACTGCCCCCTCATGTATTCGATTAATAGCACTACTACTTTGAAGTAAATGCTTTACTAAATTCAATCAGGAATTTATTGCTGAACTCCAAACTCTGAATGAAGCTTCCATTCTCTTTGAATCGCAACGAAAAATCTCCGCTTCCGGTATGATTCACCATCATTCTTAGCTCAAAGCTTATCTTCTCTTTCCTGAGAAGGACATAGTGGCAAGTCCATCTAGAATTAAATGAAGGTAAATTTATGGTATTGGTGTCAAGACCTGGTCCTTTTGAAAGTACGGAATTCACAATATGTACTTGGCTATCATCGCACTTAAACGCCGTAGGCGTTGCACCTGAGCTAAACCGAGCAACTCTTAGCAACATGTATTCATCAATATAAGAGACTTTAATAGCTATCTCGGGCGTTCTAATGCTGACATTCCCATTTTGATCTTCGTCGGCTAGCCACAATATATAAGTTATTTCACCAATTTTCTGGAATCGACCGTTTACAAGAGATATGAGTTCGATTCCACCACCAAAGTACCGCAAGAGACCTTCACCCGACACCAATTCATTTCCAATAAAATCTGTTGAAACTAGCAAAGATGTTGCTATTGAACGCTCTAATATATTTGCGTCAATTGAAGCCGATTTAATTGATGAGATTCGGGCAATACTCTCTCCCATGTACATTGCTCCACTTCCCGCAATCA
>JAQUCQ010000045.1 GCA_028686145.1 Desulfuromonadaceae bacterium
CGCGGCCTTCTCAAGTGCTTCCTCAATTCTGCTCATAAAATATCCTTTCTTTAGACCATGCAATATGATCGGCCGTCGTCTATTTGAGAGTGAGATTCATCAGATGCGATTTGATGCCGGCATAACTGAAAACGTCAATAGAGAGAGACCGCATCAACTCAAGGGGAACAGTAGCCAGAATCAGTATGAAGCACGTCCCTGCAATGCCATAGAACCAGCAATCTCTCTTTCGTACCGCCTCTAATTCGACCGGATTTTCGATTGTGGGGACGACCGCCAGAATCTGTATACCCAGCGATTTAAGAGTCTCGATGTTTCGTACTGACTGGTCAAGATGATCAAGCAGCACCAGAAATGCAAAGCTGGCCACCAGAGCGCCAACGATGCCCAAGAGGATTATTTTCACACGCTGCGGACTGTACGGTTGAGATGGGATTACCGCTGGATCTACTACTCGGAAGGTAGTAGCCTTGTCCTGCACCTCCACCTGCTTGGCCATCTCTGATTGCCCATATCTGGCCATCAGTTGCTCATAAAGATTTTTCTGACTGATTTTCTCCCGTTCCAACTCGTCCAGGCCAGTCCTGACAGCCGGGATGCTTCTAAGCACAGATTGTTTTGACTCGATAAAGCGACGCTGGATATTTTCATTATCACGCAGTGAATTCAGCTCCATCGAAATGTTAACCATTTCCGGTGTAAGGCTATCACCCGGATTAGCTCTCGAAGTACCCGATTTAAGCTGCTGTTTGATGTCTGAAATAGAGTTATTTAACTCAATAATTTCTGGATGATTATCTGTATAGACGAGGCTTAATTCCTGGCGTTTTTTCTCCAGCACTGCCAGCTTAACCTTAAGCGGATCATTCTTTTTTGCGAGACTCTGCATGCTTTCAAGCTGGCGACGTTTAAGCGCTATCTCATCAAGTTTCTGCTGTGCAAAACCAATTTCAGCAAGCAGGGATCCTTCATTTTGGGCAAGCACGCTTCCATTGTCCCTTTTGTAACTATTTGCCTTGGCTTCTGACTCTTCAAGCTTTGCCTTGATTGCCGTGATCTGTTCCGCAATAAAATTGGTGGCGCTGTATGATTCTTCCCGCTTGGATGTAATATTTTCCTCAATATAGCGGCGAACCAGGGCGTTCACATAGTCCCGGGCAAGACGTGGATCCTCGCTGGTAAATGTTATGGTAAACAGCCCTTCATTGTCTTTCAGCTTGATGTCGGTGTTTTCCTGAAACGCCCTGATCATCTTTTCCATTTGCCCGGTGTTCTGCCTGTTGATGTTCAAGTCGAGATCATTAAACACCTTGACCAATAAGGCCCGGCTTTTCATTGCGTAGGCTAATACCCTGAGCTTGTCCTCAAATGAAGGTGTTATCGCAATCCCCTTGACCAGGTCACTGATGACACTCTTTTCGATAAAAACTGTGCTTTTGGCCTCATAGCGTTTTGGAAGAAGATAACTGGTAATGACAACCCCGGTCATAATTACAAGGGCGAGTATTACAAAGAGATATTTCCTTTTACTGATCAACTGCAGATATTTTTTGTAGTCTAAATCCTCTGTGTTATTCATGTGTCACCCCGCGACTCATATTTGTGCTTATGCTTTATGCTGATTGTACTAATTCAAAACATACCTTCCTTGACCACAATGTAATCGTTCGGCTTCAACTTGGAATTTTGACTCAGGTCGCCATCATTCAAAATGTCCTTTGCCCTGACCGGTATAATCACCTCTTTACCACCTTCATTACGCAGGATGGCCGTATCATTCTGCTTGGCAAACTTACTGAATCCACCTGCTTCAAGGATCGCTTGCATGACTGTCATTCCATCCCGGTATTCAATAAATTTCGGGGTATTCACCGCTCCAAGAACATAGATACTCTTATCTGTAAGAAGCGGAATATAGATTGAGTCGTTTGATTCAATAGCAATATCCTCGCTGGTATCACCGTTAATAAAAAGCTTGTAGAAACCGGTCTTGATCATTTTCCCTTTTCTAAGAACGTACGCTCTTTTGAGATCGGCGTTTGTGACATCGCCCAGGTTGCACAACAACTGCAAGAGTGTTGTGCTACGATTAAGATCGTACGCAGCTGCTTTGACCCCACCACCAAAGATATATACCTTGCTATTGGTGATTTCTTTGACCGTCACTGTAACATTAGGACTTTTTACCAGCCCCTTGATTTTTTCATCGAGTGACTTTTGCAAT
The DNA here is from genome assembly GCA_028686145.1 of Desulfuromonadaceae bacterium. Taxonomy (GTDB): domain Bacteria; phylum Desulfobacterota; class Desulfuromonadia; order Geobacterales; family Pseudopelobacteraceae; genus JACRCG01. The sequence continues at coordinate 2,225 of JAQUCQ010000045.1, forward strand.
CCAGGCGGTGTGAAACCCGAGGCTTTTACATCTCCTATCCCAGGAATGGTGATTTTACCGTCCGGCCTCACCTTAACCGACACATTTAGCTCCTTGACCCCCCAGACAAATATATCCAGAACATCACCCTCCCCGATGACATAATCACCAGCAAAAGATAGTGAGGGAAACACCATTAACGCTGCAAATGTTATAAACAACCATTTTTTCATCACAGTCTCCTTGAGAAGTTAAAAATTAATTTCATTAAAGCACTTAGGCCCGAATCAGCATTGCTAATATCTACTGGTGGCATCAAGCACTCATCTCGATCCTTTTCTAAAAAGCACCACTTGGATCGTTTCCAGAATGATCATCAAATCAAATGTTAAAGAAAGGTTCTTGATGTAATACAGGTCAAAACGGAGTTTTTCCATGGCATCCTCGACAGAAGCTCCATACGGATAGCGCACTTGAGCCCATCCGGTTACTCCCGGCTTGACAAAGTGGCGTTCCGAATAATAAGGAATGGCCTCCTTCAGTTTATCGACAAATTCCGGTCGTTCCGGCCTTGGACCAACCATGCTCATGTCACCCCGAAGTATATTAAAAAATTGTGGTAATTCATCGATACGGCACTTACGGAAAAATGCGCCTAATCTGGTTACACGCGCATCGTTTTTTTGTGCCCATACCGCTCCAGTTTCATTTTCCGCATCAACTCTCATTGTCCTTATTTTATAAAGGAAAAATGGATTCTCTCTCTCTCCGACCCGTTTCTGCCGGTAAAATACTGGTCCGGGGGAGTCGAGCTTTATTGCCAAAGCGACCAAAGGCAAAAACGGTGCCGTCAGGATTATGCCGAAGATGGCACAAAACACATCCACGCTTCTTTTTAAAATTTTGCGTATTCGGCTGACTTTAAAGCCATCAGAAAAGATAAACCAACTGGGGTTAATACCTTCCAAAAACAACTTACCGGTTACATGCTCATAGAACGAAGGACCGTCTACGACTTCAACTCCATCCAGCTTGCATGCCATAACATCACTGAGCGGAAAAACGCCGCGCCGCTCTGTTAGCGAAACCACTATCTTATCAACTTTTTCCCTTTTAACCGTTTCGTAAAGCCCGCCAATATTTTCAAGAATATAGTCAGCAGGTACTACGGACAATTCATCAGAACATCTGATGTAACCAGAGAGCAGATAATTTTCGTCAGATTCCGGGATGAGTGCTCCCATATTCCCTGCTGTAGCCCCGACTCCTAGTATCATAATACGATGAGAAAAACCTTTGTATTTTACATAGGTACGGTACGTTATGTGACAGATAAATTGAAGAATACCGAAAACTATAATTGCATAAACTAGGATTCCTTTGCCAAACTCACCCAGTTTGTTTGAGTACGAGAGAAAAGAAAAAACAAAACACGATACGCCGAGGGAAGTGCCGATCTTGACGGCGATATCTCTGGCTATCAATTCGTGATGGTTTTTGTAGATTTCGACCAGAAATGACAGAAAAACTACAACCACGGTAAAAACTGCTATCCTTGCGGCCCCAAGCATATAAACATCTTCCCCGCCAGGATTTTTCAGTGAGTTGATTGAGATAGCTATGAATATGGCCAGAATGGCTGCCATGGTATCGCCAACAACCAGTAGAATAAGCCTCTTGTTCTGTTCCATATAAATGCTCCTTGAGCAGGGTGAGTAAAACCAGCTTAATTTAGTTCCGCCAGAAGATTCTGTGCCTGCTGGTCCCCTGCAAAATTTTCAGCGTGATGAGTGATGAAATCAGTAAAATCCTTCTTGTGATAAGATACTATCCCTTTCAAGCGGTCTCCTTCAGCAGTAGCAGAAAATTTATTGACAAGTTCACCCGCAATTATTTCAACAATATCAGAACGTTCTATCTTAAAATTCTGAAGCCCAGCCCTATACAATGCAGCCGGATCTGCAACATTAATCTCATTCCCCTTTTTGTAGAGTTCGAGAGCCTTTTCTTTCCTGCCAAGTGCGATTTCAGTGTCAGCCAAGAGGTCGTTAGCCCTTAGATTCCGAGGGTTATTTTTGATGACATTTTCCAGTAGAATTTTGGCCTGATTCACCTTCCCCTGCTTTACGCGTAGTGCAGCCAGCTCCAGCAGAGTGCTCTGATTTTCAGGTTTTATATCGAGGGCACGAAGAAAATAGGTTTCAGCTAACGCTGGCATATTTTTTATACCGTATGCGATACCGATTGACTCCATGGCTTCTACCGAGTCACGTTTTGACTTCAGATATTCCTCTGCCTCACTGATAGCCAAATCAGGTTTCCCCTGGACGTTAAATATGTAAGCCATTTCTAACTGAATATCCGGTTGAGCTGGGTTCAAACGTTTCACTTTCTGAAACTCTTTTTCAGCCAGTTCGTATTTTTGCGTCGATTCATATGTTTTAGCCAGCTGGTAGCGAGCGTTAAGATTGTTCTGGTTTTTTTCCAGGGATTTCCTAAAAAACACAATTGCACCGTTCGAATTACCTTCACGAAGCAATTTGACTCCATCAGCATATAATTCATCGCTTGTATTGCCCTTACAACCTAAACTAAAGAAGCAGAGAGTCATCAGGATTACTATTTTTTTGTACACATCAGTACCCTCCGGAGTAATCGTATGAACCCGTGATGCATCAATGAGCGTAATTATATTTATACAAAGAGTTAACACAGAGTATGCCATGTCATTAAATGCTAATATCTAATGTACATACGGTATGTTACGACCAACAAGAGCTCACATTGGCATGTTAGTTTATATGGCATTCAATAGAGGACATTGACGGGAAGCTAGATTTTAAGGGGATAGAATAAATGGTAAAAAATGTGACCGGTGTTAATTGGGTGTGACACCAGTCCACGACCTTTCAAACAGCTCTAAATGTAAAGAACATCCTTCTACCATGTCGGTATACTTTACATTTATCATGTTACAAAAAGTTCTCTACAATTTGTTTACGTATAAATTTAAGCAGCTTACAACTTGGCATATCTGATGCTATAACTTTGTAAAATAGTTGCTCCAATGTTTTATTAATTACCAGATGGATTCAGAAAAAACATGCAAAGCAAGAAAGGAGGTACATCATGAGAACGTTGATCTTAATCACTGCATGCTTGGGATTAATGGCTCTTGGGTCTACAAACAGCGCTGAAGCATATAGTCAAGGCTGGAACTCCGGTGACTCCGCGTACATGCAGTTCTGCGTACCTTCTGGCCTTAATACCGTAATTAGTTCCTGGCTAAATATTTCTGCTAATACTCACGGAGACAATAATGATTTAGTCAAAATCAATGGGTTTGATGTTGATACTCTTACATCCGATTTTGCCGGGGTTTTACCAACCACACGACTAAATGTTACTAATTTTTTTGCAAGTTACTCACCGGATAGCCAACCTCAGAATGTCAGCGTTAACGTAGGTGGCCCTCTTAGTTTGGGGCCCTCCATAATCACTATTGAATATTCATCCAGTGGTCCAACAGTGAATTTATCCCATGGCAACACCGCACCAGTACCCGAACCAGAGACACTTCTGCTCCTCGGTTCAGGCTTGAGCGCTTTAGCCTTTTGGGGCAAACGGCGTAAGGTCGAAGTATAATATTCATCCATCTTGGCGATTGATGGTGAGGGAAAAACCTTGCCCTGTTTTTTGAGCGCTTTCACAATATCAACTCTACCAGATGACCCACTGCGACTTAAACTGGAGGTGGTGCATGACACATCAAACAAAAATACTACTGGCAGAAGATGATGCCATTGCAGCACGCCATTTGAATCAGTCACTGCTCCGCATGGGATACCAGATTACAGGTGTAGTTAAGACCGGGGAAGAAGTAATTGCAAATGTCACGAAAAATCGACCGGATCTTATTCTGGTAGATATTACCCTCGACGGTAAGATCGATGGAATTTGTGTAGTACAAGAGGTACATAACCAATTTGACATTCCCGTAATTTATATGACCGCTAATTCTGATGACAAAGTATTTGAACGTGCCAAAGAAACCGAACCGTATGCATATCTGACCAAACCATTTGATATCTATCAGTTGCAGAATGCCATCGAAATTGCCCTGTTCAAGCACAACACGGATAAACAGTTGAAAGAAAGTGAAAATCGGTATCGCACGATATTTGAGATGAGTGATAACGCCATGATGCTTATCAATGAAAATTCAACCATTATCATGGTGAATGAACAATTCAAGAATATCGTAGGTTGTTCCAAGGAATCGGTCGAAAACGTGAAAAGCTGGACTGATTTTTTTGGTGACAGCGAGCGCTCAAAGCTGGATGAACAGCTCCGTATTGCTGATGATGACCCATCCGCAACCCGGCAGCAGTTTGAATTAACAATAGTGGACAACAAGGGAAATACAAAGATTGTCTATACAAATATCAAAAAAATCACCGGCACCACCACCTACATTATTTCAATGAATGACATCTCCGAGCTTAAACATGCCGCAAAAGAAATACGCCTGCTGAATGAAGAACTTCATTCCATAAACAAAGGACTCAATCAGGAAATCACCTTACGGGAGAGAATTGAAAGGCAGTTGCGGTATAAAGCCACCCACGACTATCTAACTGGTCTGCCTAATCGTGTTCTGCTTTTTGACCGTTTAAAACAGGCATTTGCTTTTGAAGAACGCCATAATACGCTGATCGCACTTATGATTCTTGATCTGGACAACTTTAAAAACATCAATGATTCCATGGGACATTTATCCGGAGATATACTTCTAAAAAAAGTTGCACTCGGGTTGCAGAAATGCATGCGTCAGTATGACACGGTAGGCCGACTTGGTGGTGATGAATTTGTAATTATTATTAATGACGCCGATACTATTCAGGACATCATTACTTTCGCAGGAAAGGTTCAGGAAATGTTCCAGAAACCATTTGATATCCTTGGTCAGCAAACGTACGTAACAACAAGCATAGGAGTTGCGGTGTATCCCCTCCATGGAACTACGATTGAGTCGTTGTTAAAAAAAGCGGATATGGCTATGTATGTCGCTAAAAAAAGTGGGAGAAACACATTTCGATTTTTCTCGGATTCAATGGATGTAACCGATTCCACCCAAAAAAGGATGAGGACAAAACGGCGCATATCATTAATGGAAAAACCGACCAGAAACAATTACCTCACCCATATTACTCTTCGGTCGGATAAAGAAGCCTTGTCACACTAACGTACTAAACACACAGACAGGGGTATGCCATGAGAACAACAGGCAGCCATAGCCACCTTAAAACACTTGATCACATTCCAATATTTTCGTGCCTGCTCCCAGAGGAGAAAGCCAGACTTACTCAGATTATTACGGAGAAACATTTTAAGAAAAATTCCATTATTCTGATGGAAGATGATTCCAAGAATTTCATGTATGTAATTTTTACCGGTAAAATAAAAGTTGTGCGGATAACCCCTGACGGGAAGGAACAGATTCTGGTCATTCGCAAGAGGGGAGACTTTTTTGGAGAGATGACCCTTTTGGACGGAAAATCTCAACCAGCTACTGTTGTAGCGATGGAGGATGCTACAGTCGGGTTAATATCAAAAGTAGATTTTGAACAGTATTTTATGAAAGATCCCAATGTATTAAAGCATATTATCTCCATGCTTTGTGAGCGTCTGAGGGATTCTTGGACAATGTTGCGGGTGCTCGGCTTGCCCGACGCAGAAACCAGAGTACGGGCGGTACTGGCCCACATCAGCACTGTTTACGGCATTAAAGATGTAAGAGGCATCATCATTCCCTTCAAGCTTACTCATAAGGAAATAGCAGACTTTGCTTCACTTGCCAGAGAAACCGTGAGTAGACTGTTGACGCGACTGAGCCAGTCGGGAGAGATCGAATTTATCGGCAGAAAAAATATTATACTCAAAGCGTCTTTTTCACATCCGAAGTAACTTTTACTGTTTTATCCACTTTTCCAGCATAGTCAATAAATCAGGTAACATCAAAGGCTTGGGAAGGTGATCATTCATTCCGGCAGCGATGCATCGGTCACGGTCCCGCTTCATGGCATTGCCGGTAAGCGCAATAACCGGAAGATCGTGCCGACGTACGGCTGAGGCCGGATCACGAATAACCGCCGTAACTTCAAAACCATTCATTTCCGGCATCATGCAATCCATCAGCACCAGTGCATAATCATGCATCTCAAGTGCCTGCAATGCTTCTTTGCCGTCAACAGCCACGTCTACCAGATAACCGTAGCTCTTCAGTAGCTGTGGTACAATTTTCCGCGCTGTCGGATCATCATCCGTCAACAGGATACGGGTAATGCCAGTTTCATCCCCCACAGCAACAGGATGATTAACAGGGATGGACCCATGAATGTCAAAAGTTACATCATCCTTTCCACTTCCATTTGAGGACGTGAGTAAATCGAGCTGAAGACCATCAGATCTCTGCTTCTCCATTTTAGCGGTAAACCAGAAAGTTGAACCATGCCCTTCCATGCTTTCCGCACCGATACTTCCATTCATCAATGCCGCCAACTGTTTGCAGATTGCCAGACCAAGGCCGGTACCGCCATAGGTGCGCGTGGTGGAACTATCAGCCTGGGTGAAGGGATCGAAAACATGTTCCAGTTTGTCAGCCGCGATGCCGATGCCGCTGTCGCGTATCAGAAAACGGAGGGTGATGGAGTGTTCGGTTTCGCTGTCTTTCCGGGTCTGAAGCGTTACGGACCCTTTGGGGGTAAATTTAATTGCGTTGCCAACAAGGTTGGTAATGATCTGGCGCAGCCGTCCAGGATCGCCTTTCAAAACCACTGGCACATCGTCATCTATTGACGAAGTAAGTTTTATCCCTTTTTCGAGGGCTTGAAGAGACATGAGGTTAATGACATCTGCAACCACCGTCTGCAGATCAAAGTCGAATACTTCCAGTTCAATCTTGTCCGCTTCTATTTTTGACAGGTCGAGGATGTCATTAAGCAGATGCACCAGTTCAATGCCGGATTTTTTAGCGCTTTCGGCAAATCCATACTGTTCATGAGTCAACCTGGTATGCTGCAGCAGTTCAATCATGCCGATAACGCCGTTCATCGGAGTGCGAATTTCATGACTCATAGTGGCCAGGAAACGGCTCTTGGCAATAGTGGCTGCCTCGGCAGCAGCTTTCGCTTGGCGTAGCTCCATTTCCATTTGTTTGCGCCCTGAGATATCGTATGCGGTACCGCTCGCACCGATGATGTTCCCGTTTTCATCGCTCATAAAAAGTGCGTTAAACACGAGGTCTAGCTCGTTGCCGGACTTTCCTCTATGTACAGTTTCAAAGCCGGTGACTGAATTTCCTTCCAATATGTGCCTAAACTCTATGCGCGAACGTTCAGCGCTTTCAGGCGTTTGAAAATCGCTGAATTTTCTACCGAGCATTTCATCAAGTTCATAGCCAAGTACCTGCTCCCACGCTAGGTTAAGGTATGTAAACCTTCCTTCACTATCACATTGCCAGATCAAATCCTGCGATGTTTCTACCAGTGAGTGGTAGAGTGCCTCGGATTTCCTCAGTGATACTTCCGCCTGCTTGCGCTGGGTTATATCCCTGTTAGTAGCACGTTGTCCCAGATATTTCCCGGCGTTGTCATAAACCGGCTGGCATACATGCGAGAACCAGCGTTCTTCGCCGCTGCGGGTAATAATCCGAAAATCCATTTGATGCTGATTCGTTTTCTCTGCTGCATCCGGAGCAACATCCAGGTGACTGGAAAATTGAATCCGGTCATCTGGATGTGTAATCCTCTCCATAAGAGCGGGGTCTTTCTGAAACTCTTCCCGGTAATATCCGGTATGGCGTTCGCAAGAGGGGGAGATATAGCGCAGAGTGCCATCCGGGGCCATCCAGTATTCCCAATCATACGTATAATCTGCGACAGTACGGTAGGCTTCTTCACGTTCCAGCAATTCTGCCGTCCGAGCTTCCACCCGCTGCTCCAGAGATTCATTGATCTGCCTAATTTCATAGAACTGACCCACCAGTGAATTCGCCATTTGCCTGAAATTGTTAATCAGGTGATTTGCCTCTGTGATCCCGCTATCAGGCCACTCAATCCCGTCACCATCTGTCGCCAACTTGCCCGGAAGTTCGAATGTTAAGGTGCGAAGTTGTCTTAGTGTTGAAACAATATTGCGACTCAATAATTCCGCCAATGCCAGCGACAGGAGCAGAATCAGAAATATCAAGCTCAGCTTGTTTGTATAGCGTTTAGAGAGAGCGTTCTGATAGGGTGCCACCGGCTGTTCCAGAATCAACCGCCATTCTGAGAAGTTGCCGATAGTAGTTTCCGCAACATAAAACGATTTCTGCCAGCGTCCCGATAAAAGGGTGTTGGAAGGGACATCCGGCACCCATTGGCTGACCCCCTTTTCAAGACGAATGAATGTCCCTTTGCCATGTACAAACGGCGACAAGACTTTTTGATCTGCACAGTTGGTCATAATAACGATGCCGTTTCTATCCAGAAGCGTGTAATGCGTGGCATCGTGATCCGTTTTTTTATTAAGGTACTCCTGAATCTGCGCCAAGTTCATGGCGCCGACAGCAAAACCGCCATAGTGCCCTCTCGTGACTATCGGAGCAAGCATCAGGACTCTCGGCACGGGGATGCCGACCCTGCTCATGACTACTTCAGAAAGCATCGGCTTGAGCGATCGCTTGAGTGTTTGGACATAAGAGCGATCTGCATAGTTTTTACCTACGCCGTCTTGCCCCAGTTCGTCTACCAGAGGGAAAATAGCGGTGGTTGTCGCGTCTCTGTTACGAAGCCCTATATAATAAAAATTGACGTCCGCCTTCTTTGCCTGTTCGAGAAAAGGTTGCATCTGCTCCGGAGATTTTGAAGAAGCCATCTCTGCCAGAGTTACAATGGCAGCTTCCCTGTTTTTCACCCATGCTTCCAAACGTTGGTCCACACTCTGGCTATCCTGAAGCAAGGTGGAACGAACATGCCGGTCGGTTTCGTTAAAATCGGTTCTGCTGTCAACTGCGAGCATGATCAATGATGGAAACAATACAAAAAAAGCCAACAGGTTACAAACAATTTCGCGGTATGAGATAAGCGCTGTGCGCGATCTGTGCATATACATGGTGAATAGCAAACGGGCAATCAGGGCATTAGCAATGCCATTTACCGCTTCTTTGATAATGACAATGTACGCGTTGCTTGGAGGAGCATGCATGATGACGTGGTAAAACAGGTAACCCAGCGGCATGCCGACAATAAGCCAGTAAAGAATATCAGCCAGTACCAGCCCGATTCTACGGTGCCCCATCAACACGCCGACCACCGCCACTTCGGCGGTCATGATAATGAGGGAGTAAGGATGATTCCAAAGAATATACGTATAGCTGGAGATGATGGCGGCCGCAAGTATGCCACGACCAAGTCCGAAGAGCTGCAGGGCAAGCAAAGCGAAGATGCTGCCGAAGAGGAAATAAATATTGAGGAAAATCGGAAAATTAAAATAGTTGCCCACCAAGCCGGCAACAATCATAGTCAGGAAGAGGGGAGTTCTGTACTTGCAAGCAACAGTGGCAGTGGTTGGTGGTGAGGCGGCCATGATTTCTCCTCAATAACCGAAAGAAAGCAACTCTTCGTTCAAGTGTATCGCCATTCTTGCAGATTACAACCGCCGCTTATTATTTATCGGACAGAAGCCGATGATGAAGTGCATCATCCAGTGCACGATAATCAAGTCTTTTCCGGTAGATTGCATCTTTTGGTTTATCATGACAGGGAAGACAGAGGTTGACTGCCAGCGTTTTTTTCACTTCAGCCCCACTCAGGGGACGGGCATTTTCTCGAGTGATTGCAGAATAAGCGTTAACCTTCCCTTTGTCCAAGGTCAGAAAGCCATCCAACGGTTTACTGTCGGAACGTTCACAAATTAACGTCCCTTTGATGCTGTTTCCCTCAATCACATGCTGGCCAAAGCCGAGAAAAGCCGGATTGCCATGGCACTCGACACATCCAACAGCTTTTTTGCTGGTGTTGTGTGAGTAAAACGGTGCAAAGCGGAGCTGTTGTTTGCCTTTAAATTTTGATACATACTCAGTTTTAGGCTGTCTGCCATCCCTCTCTATCACGGTAACAAATGTCTGACAGCCAGGAGTGACGGGAGAGATACGGCCACGCTGATTAAGCGCCAGTGGGAACGGGTAAAGCATCCGATAATCCTCCGTTTCACTGAACGCACCAGGGGTATCAATCCCTTTGATAAAATCATGGCCGTCCTGCTGCCTATCATAGGTGGTGTGGCAGCCATAGCATTGCGGCACGGCTCGGGAGTGGCAACTATAGCATTCAAGCCGTTCGTGTCCGGCAACGGTATGTTCCGGTGTGCCCGTAATTACCTTGCTTCTATGTAATGTGCCGCTTTTTTTGCCGACCACCCAGATCGTATTATCGCGATAAAAGACATTGGAGTAGTTCCGCCCTTTGGATGTCTGAATCATCTTCATACCCACAGTCACGGGTACCCCGTATTTTTTTGATTCCCGCACCGCCTCATCATTTTCTCGGGTGACCTCGCGATAGTGGGGAACCTCCTTCGCTCCGCCGTGGCAATCTTCGCAGGAAATTTCCGTCTGCAGGTACATATTCCGGTATGCATAGCCATCCCCCATCACATCACGCGATGTGTGGCAATCAATACACTCCATGCCCGCAGCGAAGTGAACATCGGGGGTAATATGGGTGAGGTTGCGAGCACCACTTGCCATCACCGGCCCACCCTCTCCTCTCAAAGTCGGGACAAGACCGTTGTTGCCATCGTACAGCCCCTGATACGAGAATGCGATCCGGCCGCTGCGGTTGTGACAGCGGGAACAAACATTTATGTCCGGAGTTGTGGTTATGGTATGGGTGGCAGAGTGACCAACCTTCCCTGTCATGGTTTTATCATTCCCCTTGTAGACCCCTTCATTATTCCAGGGGAAATGACAAGCAGCACAGCCGGAGGCGTGACTGGCACCATAGACACCGACCGTCTCCGCTCCAATATGACAACGAGCACAAAATTTGCGGTACAGCTCTCCGGAGAGGTTATCGAGGTTGCTTACCGGTTGAGGTGAATACGGCACACCAGAGGCGTCAAACTGTTTTTCACCATGGGTGGTGTACCTGTTACCATCCTCCCCCTCCCACGTCAGCTGTGTATTGCGGATCATTCCTGCAGCTGTGTACATAAGGTTACTCTTCATCCGCCCAAACTGATATGCGTGGCAGGGAGCACAGCCATTCTCCCAGCGGCCGATAAATTGCGGATTGCCGATGCCGAATAAACCCTGATGCGCTTTTTCTTTCCGTTTTTCCAGCGGCTTGCCGCCATGGCAGGTTACACAGTCACTATGGGATTCAGAGACGTGTTCTATACCCTTATGACATTGGACACAGGAAGATTGTTTTATTCCCTGCTGACATCCGGAGAGGAACGCAGGAAGGCAGGACAAAAGCAGAAGGATGATATAATTTGTGCCATGACCGGCAGTACGGATCAGCATTTCCCGAGGAGACCTTTAGTTTCTTGAAATTGGTAAAATATAGCACGTCTTTTTGAGTATCTATAAATAAAAAAACCGGCCTGGCAGATATGAAAACCTGCCAGGCCGGTTTGCTACCGATTTACTACTTGTATATTAGAAAATCAACTGCAACTGGGTAATGAAGGTAGTGAAATCTTTGCTATTCACGCCATTAACGATGCCTTCGGTGCCAAAATCAGTGCGGGATACTTCCATGGTCAGCTTCAGGTTCTGGTCGCGGAAGTAGTAGTTGG
>JAQUCQ010000383.1 GCA_028686145.1 Desulfuromonadaceae bacterium
TCTTCTCTCAGTTGGTTACGAGGACAGGCGTATGCCTTGATCGGTCTTGCTTTTGTCGATGGGACTGAGAGTGAGCGTCTTATCCTCAAACTTGCGGATTTAATTGCTGGCCGTTTTGAACAGTGTGCAGAGGAAGAAGATTGGTGTTGGTTTGAAGAGAGTCTTACTTATGATAATGCAGTACTGCCATGGGCCATGTTTGTGGCTTCCCACAAAACAGGACAGGAACGATTTCTCTATATAGCGCGAGAAAGCATGAAATTTCTTGATCAAGATGCTTTTAGAGATGGCTTTTTCAGGCCAGTAGGTTGTAGAGGATGGTGGATTCGGGGGAGTGAACCCGCATTATATGATCAGCAACCTGTCGAAGCATCCATGTCCACGTTGGCTCATTTGGCCGCTTATAGGGTCACGAATGATACCGCTATGCTAGAACTAGCAGAAAAAAGTTTTGCTTGGTATTCAGGTGAAAATTCTTGCCGTAAAAGCCTAATTGATCCTGAAACGGGTGGTTGTTATGATGGCATCATGGTTGATGGCTTGAATCGCAATCAAGGTGCTGAAAGTATTGTTGGTTATTGTATAGCGAGTCTGGCTTTAGGCAATGCGAAAATAGTAAGCAATTTAAAGTGAAAATACACAATAGCATATGGCATATAGCAGTCGGTACGGTTCTATACTGTACCGATTTATTTCATGGCAATACAGGATGATTTATTATGTGATTCATATAAAAAGGAACGTGATTATGTTATGAAAGTTATTATTCTTGCTGGTGGCGGAGGTAGTCGCCTGTTTCCTCTTTCTCGCACTATGTTTCCCAAGCAGTTTTTAAAACTAGATGGCAAAGAATCTCTGTTTGCACAGACAATTGCCCGCTTTCTGCCCTTCGTTGAACCTTCTGATATGGTAGTGGTGACCAATCAAGAATATGTTCATCTTGTACAAAAAGAACTTGTTACGTCCAAGGCTGAGAAAGCACATGTTCTTTTAGAACCAGTGGCACGTAATACGGCGCCGGCGGTTGCATTTGCGGTGAGATATTGCCTGGAGAAACTGGGCTGTGAAGAGGACGAAATACTATACGTAACACCATCGGATCAGATTATCCGTCCAGTAAAAGCGTTTGCTGACAATGTTCGTCAAGCAATCGAGTTGGTGAAGAGGAAGAAGATTGTAACACTTGGCATACTGCCAAGTCATCCGGAAACCGGTTATGGTTATATGCAAGTAGGCCAAGCTTTTGGTGATGGGTTTATGGTTCAATCCTTTCGTGAAAAACCGGATCAAAAAGCCGCAGAAGCATACCTCGCTGCTGGAAACTACTACTGGAACTCGGGAATGTTTACGTTTGCGATTCAGTGCTTTATGAACGAATTACGGGCGTATCAGCCAGACATCTATGAGATGGCCAAAAGTGGTTTTGATCAGATGAAAGAGAACTTTCACAACATGCCTACGATCTCAATTGACTACGCGATAGCTGAAAAATCAAAAGAATTGGTAATGCTGCCAATTACGGCACAGTGGAATGATATCGGATCATGGGATGCAATTTATGATGTATTGGATAAGGATGCAGATGGCAATGCAATAAAAGGTGATTGTATTCCGCTTGCGTGTTCCAATACTCTACTGTTAGGACATAGTCGTCTGATTGCTGGCATCGGTTTGGAAGATATTTTAGTAGTTGAGACAGATGATGTCATAGTTGTTGCTAAGAAAGGTGAGTCACAAAAGGTCAAAGATCTAGTGTGTGAACTAAAGGCCAGAGGGCGAATCGAGGCAGATGAACATACAACAGTGTATCGTCCTTGGGGATTTTATACCGTACTAGGTTCTGGACCAGGATATAAAATGAAAAAAATTGTCGTTAATCCGGGAGAAATTCTTAGCTTGCAGATGCATTATCATCGTAGTGAGCATTGGATTATTATTGGCGGTACGGCTAAAGTCACGATTGGTGATGAGGAACAAATGGTGCATGAGAATGAGAGCATTTTTGTGCCGCAAACGACCAAACATCGACTGGAGAATCCTGGTAAACTACTACTTCAGGTTATCGAAGTGCAAAATGGCAGTTATCTGGGGGAAGATGACATCGTACGTTTTAGCGATCGATACGGCAGGTTAGAAAACTGACACAAGCCATTTTTCAATTAATCTATTAAAATCATTCAAATCGATTGGTTTTGACAGATAGTCATCCATTCCTATTTCAAGACATTTTTCTTTATCGCCAGTGAGTGCATGAGCAGTTAAGGCAATAATCGGTATGTGCTTATGGGTATGTTTCTCTGTTTCCCGTATTAAAGCGGTGGCTGAATAACCATCCATATGGGGCATATGGATATCCATTAAGATAAGATCAAAGGAACCTTGATTATACAGTGACACTGCTTCCTGACCATTTTGTGCTGTCTGAAACAGGATGCCTTTTTTTCTAAGAAGAATACAGATTAGATTGCTACTGACCTCATCGTCTTCAACTACTAATATTCTCCTTTGTATGAGATTGTTATCTTGTAACTTATCACTATCAAGAATGTAATCTTTCTTTGCCAATATGGCATCTTTTTCTATGCCAAATACTGCGGTAAAGAAAAAACTACTTCCTACAGACTCTGTGCTTTCCACCCATATAGATCCATTCATCATTTCAATCAATTTTTTTGAGATGGCAAGTCCGAGGCCTGTGCCACCGAATTGTCTAGTAATGGAATCGTCTACCTGGCTAAAGCGTTTGAATAGTTTTTCAAGTTTGTCTTCCGGAATTCCGATTCCCGTATCAGCCACCGTTACTTTTGTTTGGATGCGATTGTCAAATTTGTTTTCACAATCAACACTAATTATTATTTCACCTTTTTCCGTGAATTTTACTGCATTACCAACAAGATTGGAGAGTATTTGGCGGAGTCTTACGGAATCGCCAATGATCATCGTTGGGATTTGATCATCGATATTCAGTTTGAGTGGCATTTTCTTTTGCTCGGCTACGATTTTAAATAATTCTATTACTTCCCCAAATGTTGCTCTCACATCAAAAGGTGCATGTTCCAAATCCAGTTTTCCAGCCTCGATTTTAGAGTAATCTAAAATATCATTGATGATTCGTAGCAAAGAGGTAGAGGCAGATTTAACAATCGTTAGATATTCTCTTGGTTCACTGTCGAGTTCTGACATAAGGGTCAAGTCTGTCATACCAATAATTCCATTCATGGGTGTACGGATTTCATGACTCATATTGGCTAAAAATTGACTTTTTGCGGCATTGGCTGCTTGTGCTTGGTCTCTGGCCTTTTTTAAAGCTTCTTCGGTATTAATACGCTCCTCA
>JAQUCQ010000046.1 GCA_028686145.1 Desulfuromonadaceae bacterium
CGTTTCTAACGCGCTACAGTTACAAAAACTGAAAGTAGAAAATGCCGAGCTCAAACGCTCAGCTTCTATTGAATATGAACTTATCGGTGATTCTCCGGTAATTGTTGCAATGCGGGAAAAAATTAGGCGTGTAGCCTCAGTTTCAACATCTGTGCTGATAAGCGGGGAGAACGGTTCTGGGAAAGAAATGATCGCATGCTCGATCCATTGCAATAGCCCACGACGGGAACGACCTTTTATTGTTGTACACTGTTCTGCAATTCCGGCTGAACTGATCGAAAGCGAGCTGTTCGGCCACGAAAAAAGTGCCTTCATCGGTGCCACGTCACATAAAAAAGGCCGCTTTGATCAGGCTGATGGTGGTACGTTGCTCTTGGATGAAATAGGCGAATTACCACTTAACACCCAATTAAAAGTTCTTCGCTTTATTCAAGACCAAAGTTTTGAACGGGTCGGAGGAATCCGTCGCCTTACCGCTGATATTCGAATAATCGCTTCTACTACACGATCTCTTGAACTGGATATGGTTTCTGGAAAGTTCAGCACTGATCTTTATTATCAATTGAGTACTATACCATTTCGAGCCCCATCATTGCGTGAACGACCGGAGGATATCGGGCCGCTTGTTCAGCATTTCGTTACTCATTTTTTTCGCCGGGAAGGTGGAGAAACAAAGGCTTTTCTACCGGGGGCGCTTGATAAGTTGCAGCGCTATTCGTGGCCTGGCAATCTGCGTGAATTGAAAAATGTGGTCGAACGTATACTGATTGTTGCTTCTGGGCGGGTTATTTCTGCTGAGGATATCCCTGAATTATCGGGAGAAATCTTAATCGGAGCAGGCCATGCTCCAGTGCATGCCCGATCGGCCCTCCGTGATGCCCGGGAAGATTTTGAACGGGAATTTATTATTCAGAAGCTCGAGGAGAACGACTGGAATATTTCCCGTACTGCCGAATTGATTGAACTGGAACGTAGCAATCTACATCGTAAAATTAAAAGTTATGGGATTGATGTTCGGAGATAAATGTGACGTTGCTTGACGGGAGTGCGCGGGCTCAGGTAAGCCCGCGATTTCTGAATAATCTCATCAAAAGAACTCCTATGATCGAGAGACACAGGCCTACGCAAAAAAACAAATAGCCAATTGCTCTCCCTTCTCCCCATCCCAAGAGATCTTTGTTTTTCATGAAAAAAATCAAGACAAGTCCACCGAATGTACTTATGCCGCCAATTATGTATACTGCAAAGGCAATTATTGCCATGCCGATTCCCTGTTTTTTGGCCATTTGTTACCTCTTCCGGAGTATCAGTTGTTTAGTAGTTCACGCAGTTTTGCACCAATGTTATTTTCCCTTATCATTGCTTCACCAATCAAAAAAGCTTTAGCTCCATCGGCCTGTAGCCGGGTGATATCATCGTTATTATTAATTCCGCTTTCAGCTACAAGCATGCGCTCTGACGGCATCATACGTGCCAGTCTCCCGGTGGTGTTCAGATCAGTAACAAACGTCCGCAAGTTTCGGTTGTTAACACCGATTAGAGTGCAGTCGGTCTGAAGTGCCATTTCCATCTCAGATTCATCATGTACCTCAAGCAGCACATCAAGGTGAATTTCTTTCGCGACACTGTAAAACTCACGTAATGTATTCAAATCAAGTATGGAGGCAATCAGTAGAATCGCGTCGGCACCGGCGGCGCGAGCCTCAAAATTCTGATATGGATCACAAATAAAATCTTTACTCAAAAGAGGCAGTGATACCATTTCACGAATCAGAGCCAAGTAGCGCAGATGCCCGAAAAAAAATTGTTCATCGGTCAAGACCGAGAGGCAGGTAGCTCCGTTATCCTGAAAGATTCCGGCTATTTCCAACGGGTCGAAATCTTCGCGGATGATTCCTTTGCTTGGAGACCCCTTTTTGACTTCGGCAATGATGGCAGTCCAATCTGAAGCCACCGCTTCACGTAGATGGCGTTCAAAGCCGCGGGGCACGTCTTCCAGGTCGCCTATGCGCGCTTTTAGCTCAGTAATCGAAATATTTACCTTGGCAGCGGCCACTTCTTCCCGCTTGTGGATAACGATTTTTCTTAGAATATCAGGTGTGCCTGTGGTCATGAGAAAGTATTCCGTTCTAGTTTGCATAGCCTGTTGAAATTGTTGGTAAGATGGACAAATCCATCATCTGTAGCTAACACTAGTTGGTTAGTGCCGCCAATTTTTCCATCTGTTGCAGGGCCCGCCCTGAATCAATAGCTTCCGCCGCCAGTATGATACCTTCCTTCGGTGTGGTTGCTTTTTCGGCAGCTACCAGGGCAAAGGCGGCGTTCAACAGAACGATATCTCTCCGAGGACTCTGTTCTCCGGCCAACACTGCTTTCACAATTGTGGCATTGGTGTCGGCATTGCCCCCTTTGAGCGCTTCCATCGAGCAACGGGACAGGCCAAACTGTTCTGGGGTGACCGTTAATATTTTTATGCCCTCCGGAGTTACCTCGGCCAGCAATGTTTCTCCGGTTAAAGTTATCTCATCCATGCCGTCTGATCCATATACGACGAAACCGTGGCGGCATCCCAGTTTGTGAAGTACTCCGGCCAATTTCTCCACTAGGTCGGCACGGTAGACCCCCATAACCTGACAATCAGCTCCGGCCGGATTGGTCAAAGGGCCGAGAATATTGAAGATAGTGCGGATGCCGATTTCGCGACGCGGTCCAATGGCATGTTTCATGGCACCGTGCAGGGCAGGGGCAAAAAGGAACCCGATGCCAATCTTGTCAATACAGCTTTCTACCAGCTCGGGCGTTATTTCCAGGTTAATGCCCAGCTTTTCCAATACATCTGCACTGCCACAGACAGAAGAAACCGAACGGTTGCCGTGTTTAGCAACCTTTACACCGCATGCAGAGACAACGAAGGAAACGGTAGTGGAAATATTGAAGGTGTTAGTGCCGTCGCCGCCGGTGCCAACCACATCCAGGATGGTTTCCCGATCAATGTTGATATCATCCCGGTCAATATCAAGAACTCCTCTGCCGACTCGAATCGGTGTGGCGTGTTCGCGCATAACGCGTGCCGCGCCGGTGATCTCTTCGATGGTTTCTCCCTTCATGCGCAGGGCGGTGATAAAAGCCCCAATCTGTGCCGTGGTGCACTCACCGGACATAATCTGATTCATGACCTCGATCATCTCTTGTTCAGTCAGATTTTCGCGTTCGACGACCTTGGCAATGGCTTTTTTTATCACTTCCGTACCTCCATACGAAAAAAGGGGATGTTGCCATCCCCTTACGGCTGTTATGTAATCTCAGGAGAAACTATTCCCCTTTTTTAATCTTGTTGATTGCCTCACGGATCAGAACTTCGGCGAGGTCGGGTACTATTTCCCAGACTATTCGCTCGATGACGTCTTTTGCAGCAATTGAAAGCGCAGCTTTTAATTGCTCCTCTGTTAGAGTTACAGAAGGGGATGACGTTTCTGGTGTCATTGAATCCGATTTTAACCCTAGTGTAGGATCTAATGTACGGGAGATGGAACTAAATTCGGAAGGTTCCGGAGCAGGAAGTGCTGAAAAAGACGGAGCTGGTGGAGTGGGGACTTCGTCCTCAAAAGCTATTTCGCCAGTTGTCGATTCCGGGACCGGGATTGATTGTTCAGCCAAAGTAGTTTGAAGCGGGCTTGAAATTCCCTCTTCTTCAAACTCAAACGTGTTTTCTTCAACCGGAATCCATTGTGAACCGGTGTGATTTGGTGGTGCAATATCAGCTGTTGAAGCCTGAATAATTTGCGCATCATTCTCTTCTGTGACAATTGCAAATACATCGGGCGCGGCCGTCGCTGTAGAGAAAGAAGTGTCGGTTGGAATCTCTGCCGAATTTATCGGCTGTTCCATCTCCGGTGTAAAGGCTCCCCAGATATCAGCCGGTGCGGCCTGCTGTAAAATGTCAGGTTGTTTAACAGAGGATGGGGGCGGGGTATCATCAAAGATAGGAACCATAACTTCAGGGGACTGTTCGTGAACTATTCCCGAGGCCGGTTCTGGTTGTGAAAACTGAGTAGACTGTGCTCGCGAGTTTCCAAGTTCCAGCAACTCTTTTACTTTGGTGATAATCTGCTGCGACTCAAACGGTTTGGAAATAAAATCATCTGCACCGCATTTTTTTGCTTTCTCCTCGTCAAATGGTTCAAATGACCCGGTCAGAATCAAAATAGGTTTAGAAGCCAGCAACGGCGTCGAACGAATTTCTTCAGCTACTTCGTAACCGGTCATGCCAGGCATAAGGGCATCAATCAGCAAGATATCCGGATTTATTTCGCGTGCCTTATCGACAGCTGTTTTACCGTTATCAACAATCGTTAAGGAATATTCGTCCCCTCCGAAGATGATTCCGATTACTTTCTGAATGGTGATACTGTCATCGGCGACCAGCACTTTAATGCTCATCGATCCCTCCCTTGCTGAATGGTTACGCAAGAATACTTGTATCGAAAAAAACTAACACAGGCGCTATATAGTGTCAAGGTATTAGCGTTTCTAGGGATTTCGTGTCGTTAGTTGCATTGACAGCAATCCGCGAGGCTTGAAAAACGGAGACTGCCACGATCTGTGGTACAAATACATGAAGCGAAAAATCCTAAAATGCACACTCAGTAGACAGGCGCTCTCGTATGGAAAATCTACCGGAGCATGTTTCGAACCATGTCAGGATCTATAGTCAGCGTTAATGCTAATATATTCGTGGGTTAGATCTGAAGTGTACACAGTGGCAGTTCCACTCCCAATTCCAAGGTCTATTGAAACGGTAAATTCTTTTTGTTTTAGAACCTCAGTACCTCGTGCTTCGGCATTTTCACCGGCAAAAATACCATTTTTGGCCATACAAACATCATCAAAATGCAGTGATAGCAATGATTGATCAACCTCAGCTCCGGAATATCCGACAGCAGCAAATATGCGTCCCCAGTTGGCATCTTGACCAAAGAATGCTGTTTTGACCAAGCTGGAGTTGGCAATTGCCATAGCGGCCCGTTTTGCATCAAAATTATCTTTAGCGCCGTTAATCCGTATTTCAACAAATTTTGTTGCGCCTTCGCCATCTTTTACGATCTGTTTTGCTAGTGAAAGTAAAACTTCATTCAAGATTATTGCAAAGGAGTTTCCTTCGGGTGATCCTGCGGTAATGGTTGGATTTCCTGACATTCCGTTCGCCATAATCAAGCACGTGTCATTGGTTGACATGTCGCCATCGACGGTGATGGCATTGAACGAACAGTCAACCGCGTTTCGAAATGTCTGCTGCAAAAACTTTGGTTCAATGACTGCGTCGGTCATAATAAAAGCCAGCATGGTGGCCATATTCGGCATAATCATGCCGGCCCCCTTGGCAATACCCGCAACTGTGTAACTGACTTCACCCGCCTGGCCGCTGCGTGCTTCCATTTTTGGAAACGTATCGGTGGTCATGATGGCTTGGGCGATGTCGTCAAGCGTACCGGAATTGAGACCCTCAACAAGCTCAGGTATGGCATTCCGGATTTTTTCCATTGGCATCTGAACGCCAATTACCCCCGTTGAGCAAACCTGAACCGCAGTCGTATCAACGCCGAGGCTATTTGCAATCAGGCGCGTAGTTTCTCGGGCAACGATCATTCCCGGTTCACCGGTACAGGCGTTGGCGTTGCCGCTATTAACAATCAGTGCTTGGGCAAATCCACTTTCAATATGATCGCGTGATACCAGTACCGGGGCCGCTTTAACGGTGCTGGTGGTAAAAACAGCTACAGCAGTGGCGGGAACTTCGGAAAATATAAGCCCCAAGTCTTTTCGACCAGCTTTTTTTATACCTGCCTCAACAGTGGAAAATAAAAAACCCTGAATATTCATTATGATAAACCTCCAAATAGGGCAAGCTGTTTACCGGTGTTCCATTACTTTCCGCAACACTTCTTGTATTTTTTGCCACTTCCGCACGGGCAAGCATCGTTTCGTCCTGCTACTTTCTGGCTTTTAGCCGGTTCCTGAGCATGGTCTTCACCGCCTCCCAAATTGAAAACCAGTTTTTTGCTGCGTTGTTCCTCTTCCATCTCTTCGATTTCTTCACCATCATTATTTACCTGAACCCAAAAAATACGTTCGACAACTTCCTCACGAATATGAAACATCAATTCCATGAAAAGTTTATAGGCTTCGATCTTGTACTCTTGTTTGGGGTCTTTCTGACCATAACCCCGCAGACCGATACCTTCCTTTAGGTGGTCAATATTCAGAAGGTGGTCTTTCCAGTGGGTGTCAATGGCCTGTAACATCATGACCTTGATGAGGTGGTCGATGAGCTCATCTCCCATCTCCTCAACTCGTGCTGTAAAGATAGCGTGAGCCTGTTCACTTAGTAGATCTTGAAAACTAACAGGTGTAAGACGGCTGATCATTTCCTGTGGCAGATCAAGTTGAAGATTGAAATATTTGTAAATGCTTTCGCTTATTCCTTGCCAATCCCATTCGTGCGGTGCAACTTTATCAATTGCATAGGATGAGGTAATATCTTCAACAGTATCATCCAGCATTTCCACAAAGCTTCCGCGAATATCCTGGCCACCCAAAATCTCGCGACGCTGGGTATAAATAACTTCGCGCTGTTTATTCATAACATCATCATATTCAATAAGGTGTTTACGGATATCAAAGTTATGTGCTTCTACTTTTTTCTGAGCATTTTCAATTGAACGTGAAATCATGCCGTGAGTAATTGCTTCACCTTCTTCGATCTTGAGAAGATCCATGATCTTAGAAACACGTTCTGATCCAAAAATACGCAACAGATCGTCTTCCAGTGATAAGTAGAACTTTGATGATCCCGGGTCTCCCTGACGACCTGAACGCCCTCGTAGCTGGTTGTCAATACGGCGAGATTCGTGGCGTTCTGTCCCGAGAATATGGAGACCACCCAGCTTAACTACTTCATCGTGCTCGGCATGACATTCAGCGGTATACTTGACCAGCTGGGCTTCATATTGCTCGTCAGTTGCTTCCGGATTAAGTCGTCGCCACTGCTTGGCCAGAGCATCGGGGTTGCCTCCCAACACTATATCGGTGCCGCGTCCAGCCATGTTGGTCGCTATTGTAATTGCACCCTTGCGGCCGGCTTGAGATACAATTTCTGCTTCCCGTTCATGCTGCTTGGCATTTAGAACGTTATGTGGGATACTCTGACGTTTTAATAGTTCTGACAAAACTTCAGATTTTTCGATCGAAATAGTTCCCACGAGGCAGGGCTGGCCAGCAGCATAATGCTCTTTGATATCTTCAATAACCGCTTTGAACTTTTCCATTTCGGTTTTATAGATAACGTCGGGAAAATCCGGGCGTAGCAGTGGTCGATTGGTTGGAATAACACAGACATCCAGTTTGTAGATCTTGTGAAATTCTTCTGCTTCAGTATCAGCAGTACCGGTCATTCCGGATAGTTTGCTGTACATGCGGAAATAGTTCTGAAAGGTAATAGTCGCAAGGGTTTGATTCTCATTTTCTATTTTGACCCCTTCTTTGGCTTCTATCGCTTGGTGCAAGCCATCAGACCAGCGTCGACCGGGCATGAGACGTCCAGTAAATTCGTCAACAATCAAGACTTCGCCATCTTTTACCACATAATCCACATCACGTTTGTACATGGCATGAGCGCGCAGAGCCTGGTTGACATGATGAAGAATTTCGATGTTACGCGGATCATACAGGTTATCAATTTTTAAAAGTTTCTCCACCTTCAAAACGCCCTGCTCAGTCAAACTTGAACTCTTGGCTTTTTCATCGATAGTATAATCGCCGGAATACTCTTTACGTTTGCCGGAAAGCGTATTTGCTTCGACTTCGGCTACTTCACCTTTTTCCAATTTTGGAATAATAGCGTTAATAACGTAATATTTGTCGGTTGAATCTTCAGTTGGGCCTGAAATAATCAACGGAGTTCGAGCTTCATCGATAAGAATGGAGTCAACTTCATCTACGATTGAATAGTTAAAGCCGCGCTGAACGTAGTCCTCAAGGTCAAACTTCATATTATCCCGCAAATAATCGAAGCCAAACTCGTTGTTAGTTCCATAGGTGATATCGGCAGCATAGTTAATACGTCGTTGCTCATCTTCAATTCCATGGACAATAATACCGACTGTCAAGCCGAGAAAACCGTACAAGCGTCCCATCCATTCGGAGTCACGTTTTGCCAGATAATCGTTTACCGTTATGACATGAACCCCTTTGCCGGAAATAGCATTAAGATAGGCGGGCAGGGTGGCGACCAATGTTTTGCCTTCGCCGGTTTTCATTTCGGCAATTTTTCCTGAATGAAGTACCATGCCACCTATCAACTGGACATCAAAATGGCGCATACCAAGTACTCGCTTGCCCCCTTCACGACAGACTGCAAACGCTTCAGGGAGCAATGAATCAAGGGATTCACCTCTTGCATGGCGCTCCTTGAATTCCTGGGTTTTATTGGCTAATTGTTCATCAGAAAGAACGGAAATTGAAGCTTCAAGTGCATTTATTTTTCCAACAATTGGCCACATTTTTTTAAGTTCGCGTTCGTTCTTGCTGCCGATAAACTTTTTCACAAGGGAATTGAACATATTTATTTTCTCCCGCAGGTTAAATATTTGATAAATAGCTTTGTACAGTAGCATAACTCATGGTGCTGCTCAATAAAAAAGGTCGAACAATATATGTGATGGAACTTTAATATGAAATATACTCAATTAAATAAAGCAAGAAATTTTTTAGATACAAAGTGAAGAAAATATGGTATGAAAAAAAACATTAAAGTCACGTTTTATAGTTGTTTGTAAACTGTTCTTTAGACACTTACGCTATCGTGAGTGCATTTCATGTGGTAAAATAAAGGAGCCGTAGCATGACAACAGGCAGAGTTAAATGGTTTAACGACAGTAAAGGATTTGGTTTTCTTGAGCAGGAGCAGGGGGAGGATATTTTTGTTCACTTCTCGGCAATCTCTGGTGAGGGATTTAAGTCTCTGGCTGAAGGTGATGCGGTTAATTTTGATATTGTTAAGGGGCCAAAAGGTCTTCAGGCTGCTAACGTTACACGGATTTAATAGGTTGGATTACAAGACAAAAAAACCCGGGTTGAACCGGGGTTTTTTGTCTTGTATATTATTTGCTTCATTTGTAATCGCAAAACTTATACGTTGAAGCGGAAATGCATGACATCACCGTCTTTTACTATATATTCTTTCCCTTCCAGTCTCATCAATCCCTTTTCTTTAGCACCAGCTTCTCCGTTACAATTAATGTAATCAGTGAAACCGATGACTTCAGCTCGAATGAATCCTTTTTCAAAATCGGTATGAATTACGCCTGCTGCCTGCGGGGCTTTAGTGCCATCAACAATAGTCCAGGCGCGGACTTCTTTGACGCCGGCGGTAAAATAGGTAATAAGGCCCAACAGTGCATAACCATTTCGGATTAGACGATCCAGGCCAGCTTCTTTCAGGCCCATATCATCAAGAAAAGCTTTCTTTTCAGAGCCGTCCAGCTCAGCGATTTCTGCCTCCAGTTTTCCGCAGATAACTACGACGCCAGCTCCTTCAAGCGCGGCAATTTCACGGACCTTGGCAACGTTAGGGTGACTGCCTTCCATGTCGTCTTCCGCTACATTGGCAACATAAAGCACCGGTTTGTCAGTCAGAAGGTGCAGGTCGCGCATCCAGATCTTTTCGTCATCACTCTGGGCAACTCCTTGAAGCTTTTTGACCTGTTCGAGAAGGCTTCTGACCCGAAGATAAAAATCAACTTCTTCTTTTGCCTTTTTGTCGCCACTACGCGACATTTTTTCTGCCCGCTGTAATTTCTTTTCTATTGTATCAAGGTCTGCAAGAGCAAGCTCTGTATTAATGACCTCAATATCATCGGCCGGTGAAACGCGTCCATTCACATGGACAATATTATCATCATCAAAACAACGTACGACATGAATAATTGCATCGACGCTGCGTATGTGTCCCAGAAACTGGTTTCCAAGACCTTCACCCTGGCTTGCTCCCTTGACCAGGCCAGCGATATCAACAAATTCAATTGTCGTTGGCTGTGTTTTTTGGGGCTTGACGATTAAGGACAATTGATCCATGCGCGGGTCAGGTACCTGAACAATTCCAACGTTCGGTTCAATTGTACAAAATGGGTAATTTGCCGATTCGGCCCCGGCTGAGGTTAGAGCATTAAATATGGTAGATTTGCCAACATTCGGCAGTCCGACAATTCCGCAGTTAAAACCCATAAAACTATCCTTCCAAAAAATTCTTGTTATTAAAAAGGCTCATTGATTTAGGTAGCCCTTCTTTAAGCATTACTTCAAGCATTTCTACGCCACCGTCAAGTACTCGCGAAAGTCCTTCCATGTGAAGGGGCGGAATATTTCCAAGAACATGGCCGGTTGTATCTCCGTGTGGTGCTTTTCCGATTCCTATTCGAAGTCGAATAAAATCACCTTTGCCCAGGTTTTCTATTATGGAGCGTAAACCATTGTGCCCACCATGACCACCTCCAAGCTTAAATCGCACGGTGCCAAATGGAAGATCAAGCTCATCGTGAATGACAATCAGGTTCGAAACAGGAAGCTTATAGAACTGAAGAGACTGCCTGACGGCATTTCCTGACAGATTCATAAACGTCTGCGGTTTAAGCAGTACCAATCGGTGTCCGGCATAATTCCATTCTCCACAAAAACCTGAAAAAGCATTTTTAGAAATAGAAATATTTTCCAGATGCGCAAGACGGTCCAAAAAAAGAAAACCCGCATTATGGCGGGTCCATTGATAAGTGGGGCCAGGATTACCCAGCCCCGTAAGTATATAGGTACTCATATTAATTTTGAACTTCTCTATGCGGCAGCCGGAGCTTCTTCTGTTTCTTCCTTGACCCTACCAAGGACGCTGACAACAGGAATTTTGGGCTGGTCAAGAATAGTGATACCTTCAGGAAGAGGAATTTCACTGACATGAATTGAGTGAGCTATTTTGAGATCTGAGACATCAATGGTAATGCTGTCAGGGATATTTCCAGGGAGGCATTCAATGTGCAGTTCATGGTGAGCCAGATCGAGCAAACCACCTTCTTTCACGCCTATTGCGGTGCCTGTCAAAACAACAGGGACGGTGATCCGGAGTTTCTCTTTTGGGTTGATGCGATGGAGGTCCACATGCTTGACGGTACGTTTAATTGGATCACGCTGAATATCTACAACAATCGCAATATTCTGATCCAAGCTTCCGCCGCCAACCAAAGTGATTAGGTTGTTCTGTCCACCTGCACCGGAAATAGCTGTCTGCAAATCACGGTATTTGATGCTGACCGCCACCGGATCAAGACCTTTGCCGTAAACGACACCCGGTATCATATCTGCGTTGCGAAGTCTTCGGCTTACGCCTGTACCGGTCTTGGTGCGCAGTTCAATATTCATTTGTTTCTGTTGCATACGTTCCTCCACGTGTAGTGACGGGTCAATCCCGTCCTATTCATAATCGATATATTTTAGGTACTATACAAACAACGAACTTACTGATTCATCCTCGTGAATGCGGCGGATTGCTTCGGCCAAGAGGTCAGCCACAGAGAGTATCCTGATTTTGGAAGTTATTTCATTACGAGTGCCGCCAGGGATTGTGTCTGTCAATACAACCTCTTCAATATCTGACGCATTAATGCGATCTATTGCAGGGCCTGACAACACCCCGTGTGTGGCACAGGCATAGACTGCTTTGGCGCCGTTTGCTTTGAGTGCTTTGGCTGCCTGCGTTAGGGTGCCGGCAGTGTCAATCATATCATCAAGGATTATGGCAATTTTATCGCGAACATCCCCAATGAGGTGCATAACCTCCGCTACATTGGGACCAGTACGGCGCTTATCAATTACTGCAAGTGAATATTCCAGGCGTTTGGCAAACGCACGGGCTCTTTCGGTGCCACCAGCGTCTGGAGAAACCATGACAACTTGTTCGCCACTGAAACGGTCTTTAAGATAATCAAGAATAACCGGGGCAGCGTAGAGATTGTCAACCGGGATATTGAAGAAACCCTGTATTTGTCCGGCGTGCAGGTCAATGGTGACAACCCGGTTAACGCCGGCTGTTGTTATCAGATCTGCAACAAGCTTGGCAGTGATCGGGGTGCGTGGCGCTGCTTTGCGATCCTGGCGGGCGTACCCATAATAGGGAATTACCGCTGTTATGGTGGCTGCCGATGCCCGTTTCAATGCATCGGTGATAACAAGCAATTCCATCAGGTTGTCGTTGGTCGGTGCACAGGTAGACTGGACAACATACACATCACGACCACGGACATTCTCCCCGATTTCTACTAAAACCTCACCATCGGAGAAGCGCCGTACTCGAGCCGCGCCGAGTGGAACACCAAGACTGTCACATATTCTCTGGGCCAGATCCGGATTTGAGTTGCCGGAAAATACTTTAATTTTATCGTGCATGACGATCAAACACCTTTCAAAATGTGAACAGGGTAAAAAACGCGTGCTAAAGAAAAGAGAGATATACTAAAAATTTCACCAGAATGCAACCTCTTTCAATTCTCAGTGTAAAGAGAAATAACGGAACTTCCTACTTCATTCTATCCAATTTTTATAAGAAAGTTTTCCTGGAGAGCAAATACAAGAAAATCATGAATTTCATCTTTAGTAAGATCGGTTTCAGGTATATTTATTTTACCGCCCCTGTCTCGTATCTGCTCAAGCAGGAATATATAGGCGGCGTCGAGTGATTCGGTGTAAACCATACCATCGTTACGGTAGATAACAGCTTGGGAGCCCGATTGAGAGAGGTTATCGTACATCCAGTGTATATGTGGTTCTCCGCAATCCAGAAGTTCAGCGATTTCGTACGCAAAATTAACTATTTTAGCAGACGGGGCAAGTCTAAAACGAACATTGCTTACATTATCGGGTATATGGCAATTCTTGCTGGGCTCCGGCAACGGAGCAAGCAGTACCGCAGCATACAGATGGTGATAGTTTACCAGATCAAGCACAAGAGGCAAAAATCGATTTACCTTTTTGTTGCTGAAGAGCTGTTTTATAAAGACCTGCTGCATTTCGCCAATGTCGTCATCGCTGAA
Organism: Desulfuromonadaceae bacterium; assembly: GCA_028686145.1. Taxonomy (GTDB): domain Bacteria; phylum Desulfobacterota; class Desulfuromonadia; order Geobacterales; family Pseudopelobacteraceae; genus JACRCG01. The sequence continues at coordinate 13,131 of JAQUCQ010000046.1, forward strand.
ATCAAACTCCTTTGTCGAATGTCCTCTGTGATCAATCAGCCAATGACTAAACTTCTGTAATAAATCCGATGGCTTCAGACCAAGGATGGCGACTATGGCATTAAACCATGCGACCGCTTTTCCACGAGTATAAAAAATATCGCATGCGTTAGCCAGTTCGGCAGCAGCGGTCATATCGGCCGCGCTGAAACTGTCGGTTGATTCAATTATATATGGTGGGTTTGGATTCCAGCACAAGTTTAAAGACTTTCCGTTAGATGACAGCGTTGTTCCTGGTAGTACTGCAAGTGGAAATATATCAAGATGGTTCGGGTAAAGCGAAAGAGCGTAATTTAGACTGCGACGAAAACCTTCCAGTGTGTCTCCAGGCAACCCATAAATCAGGTCAAAGCCGAATACTGCACCGCTCTTGTTCAATAATCCGACCTTTGCAGTAAATTCGCTTTTATTGAATGACCGCCCAACCAGCTTAAGAACCTCTCGATCTGCGCTCTGTAGCCCAATCTGCAATGAGCATGCAATCTGTGCAAAGAGTTCTGCCATTTCACGATCAATCAATTCGTTGCGAACTTCAAAATGAAAGTGAATGTTTGGAGCGTGAATTTTGATCAATTTCAGGATATTTTTTGCACGATCTGGATTCAGATTGAAAGTTGAATCAAGCACAAATATTTGTGAAACGCCGGTTACGGCAAAATGTTGTAACTCTGATTTGATTCTTTCCAAAGAAAAATGTCTCACACCATGGATTCCGCGCGAATCAAAACAAAAATCACAGGTGAAACTGCAACCACGCG
>JAQUCQ010000384.1 GCA_028686145.1 Desulfuromonadaceae bacterium
AAAACGGTAATTATTGGCGGGGTAGCCGGTGGTCTATCGGCCGCCAGCCAGATTAAACGAGAGGACCAGAGCGCGCAGGTTATTGTGCTGGAAAAATCAGGCGATGTTTCTTACGCCGCCTGTGGTATGCCGTACAACCTGTTCTATAAAGATAAACCGGTTGAGGATCTCTATGCGCTGGGTCTTGAAGATATCCGCAATGAACGGGGAATCGACTACCGACTGCATCATGAGGTAGTCGCAATTGATCCGGCCGGGAAGGAGGTGACGGTTTTTGACCGTGGACGTTCTCAGGAATATCGTGAAAAGTACGATTTTCTCGTGTACGCCACCGGCAATCAACCGAACAGGCTGCCCCTACCCGGATTCGATGCTGCTGACATCTTCTATTTCAAGACACTGGATGACACGCGACTTGTAAAAAAAGTAATCTACGAGAAAGCCCCTTCCACTGCCATTCTCGTAGGTTCCGGATACACCAATCTTGAGCTGGTGGATGTCCTCTACAACATGAAGATCACCCCGGTCATTCTTGAAAAAGCAGCCACAATCCTTCCTTCGTTTGCTGAAGAGATCAGGGCGAAGGTGCTGGAAAAACTGGAAGAGAAAGGCATTACACTTCATACCACTATTGATATCATCGAGAAGAAAGGAACCGTGGTCCGGACTACAAGCGGTGATTTCGAGGGGGGCATGGTTGTTGTCTCCATCGGCGTAAAACCGAATACCGCCATCTTCTCGGCGGCAGGTGGTGAGTTGGGGGTCGGTGGAGCGGTAAAAGTTGACCGCTTTTTGCGGACGAACCTTCCTGATGTCTTCGCTGCCGGTGACTGCGACGAACATTACGTCCGCCAACTCGGCAGAAACGGTTACATGCCACTCGGGCCGACCGCCAACAAGCAGGGACGGCTTGTTGGCAGCAATATTGTCAATAACACCGCGATGAAGGAATTTTACGGCATTGACCAGACGGCAGTATTCAAGTTTTTTGACCTGACAGTAGCCACTACCGGTCTCAGTGAGCGTCAAATCCAGGAGATTGGCACGAACTACGTGAAAGTCTTCGTGGACACACCAACCAGGGGGGCGTTTCCTGGAGGTGGTACGATGCGGGTACTGCTCCTGTTTGAAAAGGGGACGGGATTGCTGCTCGGCGGACAGATGATAGGACAAGACGTTGTGGCAAAACGGCTCGACGTTCTTGCCACTGTAATTTACAAACAGATGACGGTGTTCGAACTCGCCGAGATTGATCTGAGTTACTCGCCGCTGTATGCCCCCGTATGGGACCCACTCCTCATTGCAGCGAACAAAGCGATCAAGGAGGTGTGATCGCATAATTTGATGCCTGATCCAAGGGTGAAGAATGGCATTGCAACAGGAACCAACACGATAATTATTATGATACGAATTAAACGTGTATATGACCAGTACGAACCAGACGATGGGCCTCGTTTCCTTGTGGATCGGCTCTGGCCACGTGGCATGAAGAAAGAGAACCTCCCGATGGATGGATGGTTGAAAGATGTAGCCCCCAGCGATGCGTTGCGAAGCTGGTTCGGGCATGACCCGGCCAAATGGGAAGAGTTTTGCAGTCGCTATGATAGTGAATTAGAAGTTAACAGCGAAGCGTGGCAGCCTATCCTGACTATGGCCCAAAAACAGAATCTCACCTTGCTCTACGGTGCCCATGACATTGAGCACAACAACGCCGTGGCTATCCGCTCCTTTCTCGAAAAAAAGCTGAACGACATATCGTAGTCTGTTTTTAGTTGCAAAATTCCATAACAACCTTTCTCTCAGAGAAATCACCAATTGAGGTTGCAGGGAATAAAATAACACCTTCCTGAGTAATTATGATTTTTTTGACTTGGATCAAGTAAGTTAACGCAGAGAATGAGTAATAAATAGCATGACCGTTGCGCGTTATCAGAATGGCTCTATCTGCACTCATTTCTTGTTTCAATTACGTGTGATTGAAAAAAACACTCTTTGGGAGGTAGGACATGCAAAAAAAGTACTCAAAAGGATGTGCCGTGCTGGCTATTTTGGTAGCCACGTCAATCTGGGCGGGTTGTTCGCCGATGAAAGTGGAACCCATCAAGACTGTTGCAATAGAAGACGGCACAGTTGACCCGGCCGTGTGGGGTAAAGTATATCCGCTTCAATATAAACTCTGGCGCCAGACAGGTGAACCAACCCCGGCCGGCAAGAGTAAGTACAAGAAGGGCTACGATGTTGGCGAGGACCGACGTGATAAACTCGACGAATACCCGTTTCTGGCGTTGCTATACAACGGATGGGGCTTTGGTTCAGAGTACCGTGAACCGCGGGGACACTATTTTATGATTCAGGATCAGCTGGAGGTTGATCCTGGCAGAGTTAAAGCAGGGGGTTCATGCCTGACCTGCAAGACACCCTATGCACCAATGCTTGAGAAACAGATGGGGAAAGCCTATTTCTCAACTCCATATAAAGAAGTGCTGGCGAAACTCCCGAAGGATCAGCAGACTCTCGGCGTCGCCTGTATTGACTGTCACGACAACAGGGGAATGGCTCTCAAAATATCCCGTGGTTTCACGCTGGGAAAGGCACTCAAGAAGATTGGTGTGGACGAAGCAAAGCTAACTAAGCAGGAAAAGCGGACTTTGGTTTGTGCCCAGTGTCATGTCAGCTACATGATCCCCAAAGACAAGGAGATGCATTCTACAGATGTTGTCTTTCCTTGGCAGGGCAGCAAAGTTGGTAATATAAGCATTGAAAATATAATAGCCGATATCAAGAAATCTCCTGCCAATGCTGAGTGGACACAGAGCGTGACAGGCTTTAAGTTGGGATTCATTCGCCACCCTGAGTACGAGCTCTTCTCCAACAACAGCCCGCATTGGGTCAACGGCGTAAGCTGTGCCGATTGCCACATGCCGATTGTTACAAGGGATGGCCAGAAAGTCTCGGACCACAGAATCATGAGTCCGCTGAAAAATGATCTGATCGCCTGTGCCTCCTGCCATACCGAGACACCGCAAGTGCTCCGCGATAAGATCTTTGCTATTCAGGATAACACCATGACTGCGTATCTACAGGCGGGCTACGCAACGGCAACCGACGCCAAGCTTTTCGAGATGGCTAACAAGGTCGAAAAAACTGGTAAAAAGATCGACAAAGCCCTTTACGCTCAGGCACGGGAGAATTACGAGCAGGCCTTCTATCGGCTCATATTTATAGGTGCGGAAAACTCTAATGGGTTTCACAACCCAAAAGAAGCCATGCGTGTTTTGAACGATGCTGC
>JAQUCQ010000047.1 GCA_028686145.1 Desulfuromonadaceae bacterium
TTCGATAGAATTACCGGGCCGTAGCCGGGTAATGGATCTTCACCCACAGTTCTTTGACAGATAATAACCCTTGATCCTTCAGACATTTGTTGGTCAAACCGGTATGGGCGGCAAGTCTTCGGGACATCGCCCACGGGCCGCTTCTGTTCAGTCCCGCACGGAGGGCAGTGCCAAGTTGCGTACCAAGCGCCAGAAGATTGAAGTATGCCTGGAAGAACGAGGGCGATGGGTAGACTGCGAGCCAACACCGAAAGTACTGAGGAAAACTGAGCGGCTCAAACATCGAACTTAATCCATATTTTGACAGCCAGACTTGCATTGCCCAGGTTTGACCGAATTATTCCCTCTTGACATAATTCCTTTTCTATAGCTATCATTTGATATATTCAGGCAAATAACAGGAAGGATATCATGCAAACGCTTACCACTCGCCAGCAGCAGGTCTATACATTCATCAAAGACTACAGCGAGACCAACGGTTCTTCTCCCACCCTTCGGGAAATATCCGCTCATATTGGTACTGCCGGAACCGTTACCGCTATGATGCATGTCGCTGCCCTGGAGAAGAAGGGTTACCTGCGGCGCCGGGAGGGAAGCTCTCGCGGCATCATTTTGCCGCAGACACCGTCTGCAACAGTATCACTCCCCATTGTCGGCAGGATACGTGCCGGTATGCTGCACCCCGCCATTGAAGATATCACCGGTCATCTGAACGTGGACAGCAGCATCGCCAAGGGTGACGGCTGTTATTTTCTCATGGTGGAGGGCGACTCCATGATCAACAAGGGCATTCTCCCCGGCGATATCGTATTGATTCGTCCCCAGCAGGTGGCCAACAACGGCGAAATCGTAGCGGTCATGGTTGATGGCGACGCCACCCTTAAGCAGTTCTTCAGAGAGAGCGATCATATTCTGCTGCAACCGGCTAACCCCGCCTACGAGCCTATTATAATTCGTCCCGATCAGGGTGAGGTGACTATCGTTGGCAAGATGGTCGGCCTGTTTCGCAACGTGGAGTAGGTAACCGTGTCAGCCAAAGTCTCTATACGTGTAGCTGCAATATTTTCACCCGGCGGCAAAGTCACTCCCAAATGGTTTGAACTGAACCGCCGTAAGCATGAGGTTAAGGCCACAACCTATTTCTGGCGGGATCGGATCGGCGAGGTTCCACTATTGCACTTCGCTGTCACAGACGGTGAAGCTCTTTATGAATTGATTTATAACATCATTGACCAATCCTGGTCTTTAAATGGACTGCAAACAGAAAAGCCGTGAAACACAGAACTATCCTCCATATTGACATGAAATGTAACCCCCACTTGTTACATTGCCAGACTTGGATCTGATAATTCCAATTGTCACGATAATCGTTAATAGACATTTTTAATAAAAACCTGTATATCATTCCACAGCATTTCGTCGGACAATTACGGTAAACCGACGCCCAACCAGACAAGTGCACGTGAGAAGTGTCCCTCCACGACATTGGACAAGGAAGGATAAATGAAAACATTCAAGTCAAGTTGGTGGTCCGTGAAGTGCCCACACGGGTGACGGGCGTACACAAGTCGGAGGCACGCAGACGCTGACGCGCTGGTGCGCCTCCACGACGTTGAACGTGAGACAAAACATATGAAACAATCTGTATTACAAAGTATCCGTTTGTTCCGACGTGACATGGGAAACCTTTTATTTCACTTCACTAGAAGTCGTCTGGCTGGGGTAATTTCTCCTGCTTAAAATACGGGGTTCCCTGGGATACCTCTTCCACCATCGGCTTTTGCAGCAAAGACTGCATTCGAAGTACTTACAGGAATACTTAAAAGTGGCAAGATAGCGGGAGCGCCAGGTTTTGTTAAAGGCGGCCATCGCTGTGTATCCTTTACGGAGTGGCCTGTTTCTGAGCTTGCGTCTTTATTTGCCATAAACGGAGAACTTGCCAAGGTGGGCGAGCGCCCACGTTATGAACCTTATGGCATCGCAGTAAGGAAAGATTGGCTGTTTCAACGAAATGGACGGCCAGTTATCTATCAACCGGATTCGGAATATCCATTGCTACCTCCACAACTACAATGGCGTCATGTCCGCTATGAGCCTCCGAATGTTGATTTTACATGGGAACGTGAGTGGCGAGTTCAATGTGATGAACTGCAAATAGCACCCAATGAAGTTCTTGTGCTGGTCCGCTCAGTCCAAGAGGCACATTCTATCACCTATGGTTTTTCACAACTAAGTACAGGACCAGACCCTAAAACAGGAACAAATGTGACTTGGAGCAATCCGAGCTGGACGGCAGTTTCTTTAGATTTGTTCGGCATGTAATAGGGGTGATAACCACCGAGCGATAAGGCTATCATGACGGGTTAATGGTGGCCTGGTTGAGCAGAGAAGACCGGAAGGGCCAGTCCTTAACACAATACAAAAGTAAAAAGAGAGGGTTCAACTAGGCAGAAGCAGCGGCCTAAAACTGCCGATGTTCTCCCGAACCGTTACCTGAGTGCAAGAGGAAAATAATGAATCCTATATTCAGAGATTTCATCGAGCGACTGGAGCCAAAGTTTCAGCAGCTAATTACTATGGCCCCTGTCAAGTACTGCAACCTACCTCGCCATCTCCCCAAACGAGGATTATATCTGTTCTCCGACGGAGATGCGCACCTTTACGTCGGCAGGACAAATCGCCTCAGGGAGCGGCTTCGAGGCCATTGCACCCCCAGTGCCACTCACTTTACAGCTACATTTGCCTTCCGCATTGCACGCCAAATGTCAGGATTTCTTAAAGCAACTTACAAAACAGAAGGATCACGTGCTGAGCTTGTATCCCATGAAGTTTTTGGGCCAGCTTTTGCTAAAGCTAAGGCACGGATTGTTGATATGGATCTAAGATATGTAGAAGAGAACGAACCTGTCTCTCAGGCATTGCTTGAAATATATGTTGCGACTGTATTAGGAACTCCTTTCAATGATTTTGACAACCATTGAAATACTTTACTGTCTAAGGAGATAGGCAAGAAATGTGTGCATGGGTTTCTATCGGTAAAGACGTCATACTCTCTATATCAGCCATTGTTAGCGTCTCGCTTGCTATATACGGCTTGAAAAGTTGGCAACGAGAACTTGCAGGCAAAACAAGATTCGAAGCTGCAAGGCGTCTGCTTCTAGCAGTTTATAAGATAAGAGAAGAATTTTGGACCGCTCGTAATCCTTTTATACCGGCGGCAGAATTTCCATCTGGGTGGACAGGGTCGTATAACAGATCCACAGAAGAAGAGTTTCAAGCAAATCTACATGTATATAAACACCGGTGGGAGCAGCTCATGGCAACAATACAGGATCTTGAAGCCTCCTCATTGGAAGCTGAAGTCCTTTGGGGGCAACACATAAAAGTGAAAACAGACGAAATTCTAGAATGCCTAAGCACGTACCGGACCTCTATTGATTCAAAGCTTGACAGCATCAGGTCTGGAAGTGGCGGGTCAGATCATGAGTTCACAAAATCTGTTCAACAAAACCTTCATGCAACGAGGAAGGGTACTGATCAACTTTCAAAGAAAATGAAAGATGCAATAACTTCCGTAGAAGAAGTCGTAAAGCCGTTCTTGAAGCATGACAGTTAACAAACGGCGTCAGCGGTCTACGCTCCGCTTGCCGCTACGCCTCAGCCGCGTTGGAAACCAAACAGAGGAATATTCTGTGCTGGCGAGATGAGAAAAAGAGTAACGTAGGAGTATGTCTTATGACGGAGCTAAAGCATAATGAAAAACTAAAAAATCTTGTGAATTCCTCGGGGTTCCCGCTACAGATCGGGCTGGCCCATCAGATCGACTTGACGCGGCAGAGTCATGGCTGGAGAATCCTGTTGACCGAGCATCCATGGCAGCATCCAGAAACATCCGAGAATGGTTTTATTGATCTAGTAGTGGAAAATCACTATGAGACGCAGGTGATGGTCATCGAGTGCAAACGAGTGCGAGATACTGAGTGGTTATTCCTGATTCCAAAGGAAAATCCGAATCCGCGGGCGGTTGCGAATACATGGATCACGTATCTGCAAGAGGACAATGCCAGGAAGTTCAACTGGACGAATCTTTCTCCTGACCCCACGTCTTATCAGTCAGAGTTCTGTGTCGTCCATGGTCAGGACCCGAAGGCCAAGCCGATGCTGGAAAGAGTCGCTGCACAGTTAGTTGATTCTACTGAGGCGTTCGCATTGGAAGAATATCAGATCCGAAAACCTAACCGAGATTTTTTGAGGATCTATGTCAACGTTATCGTCACAACTGCTGAAATAAAGGTGTGTAAGTTCAAGCCCGATGATATCGACATCGCTACAGGTGAGATTGCCGCAACTAATTTTGAGACAGTTCCTTGGGTAAGATTTCAGAAAAGTCTTACGACGAGGTCTGCTAAAGTAACGTCAGCCAAGCATGTTGCAGAGATGGCAAAGGAAAACGAGAGAACTGTCTTTGTAGTTCACTCAGAACATTTTATTGAATTCTTAAAGCAATGGGACTCAAACGTAAAGCCAGAACTCTTGTAAGACAACAAGGAGAATTCGAAGGGAATTCGAAGGGTGTCAGGTCTAAACATTGACAAGATACAGGGATTTCCAACAAGGAAAATGGACACCGATCGCCCGATGAAACTTGGCGGGCGGGTCATTTCCCGAGCCGTTCAAATACACGTCTAAATAACAAAAATGTTACAAGTTAAATTAACTAACAAAATCAGTTACGTAACATATGTGTAACACATGCAAGGGTTACATTTGATATGAATGCATTTTTTGCCTCTGTAGAGCAGCAGGCGAATCCTGAACTGCAAGGGAAACCGATTGCCGTTGTCGGCGGCCATGGCCGAACTGTCATCACGACAAGCTCCTATGAGGCCCGGGCCAAAGGCGTCAAAACCGGCATGGCTGTGTGGGAAGGAAAACGGGCTTGTCCTGAGTTGATTATCGTTGTCGGTGATAACAAGAAGTACACCTACACCTCCACCAGGATCAACGAGATTTTCCGCGATTATACACCTGAAGTTGAAGCGTTCAGCATTGACGAGAGCTGGCTGGACGTTACCCACTCGCTCTCCATCTTTGGCAGCGCTGTCTCGATAGCCTACCTGATCAAAGCCAGAATTCGCCACAGCTTTGGCATCACTTGCTCCATTGGTATTGCTCCCAACAAACTGCTGGCCAAACTCGCCTCAGACATGCAAAAGCCTGACGGTCTGACCATCATCACCCCGGAAGATGTCTCCCGGACCCTGGAACGCCTGCCGATCGGAGATCTCTGTGGTGTTGGCAAGAAAATGCAGAAGCACCTGAATATGCTGAGTATCTACACCTGCGGTGAATTGGGGCGTTGTGAAGAAGAACGCTTAACACGCAAGTTCGGTATCATCGGCAAACGTCTGAAGGAAATGGGCCAGGGCATTGACAATAGTCCCGTCATCCAGTTCGGTGAGGAAGACGATGTAAAATCAGTTGGGCACAGCAGCACTCTTGAGCGGGACTTATCCGATCCGGTAGAAATCCGGCGTTTCCTCCTGCGCTTGGCAGAAATGGTCGGCAGCCGGGCACGGCGCTACAACGTCAGCGGCAAAACGATTCACCTTTATGTCCGCTATGCAGACTTTTATAGCTCCTGGGGCAAACAAACGACGCTCAAGTCCCATACCAATCAGTCTGACGACATCTACCGCGCCGCCCTTGGCATTCTCCACACCGTCGAACTCGAACAGCCAGTGCGATTACTGGGAATCAGCCTAAGCAATCTCAAGCATCAGGATGAACAACTGCCTTTATTTGTCGAAGACCGGAAAAAGCTGGAGGCAACAAAGGCCATGGATGCGGTTAATGCGCGGTTTGGTGACATGGTGGTGACGTACGGCAGCCTGTTGCCGGGAAAAGAGCAATCAGGGAGCCATGTAATCCCGCCGAGCTGGCGGCCGGATGGCATAAAAAATGTGGATGTGAAGTAGCAACGCGAAACGAGGTGGTTACCATGTGCGGACGTTTTACATCATTACTCTCGCCAGAACTCCTGGCCGTCATTTTTGAGATATTTCCGCCGCCGAAATCCGATCTTCGCTACAATATTGCGCCAACTCAAACAACCGGAGTGGTCAGGAGCGACGGAGAACGTAACCAGCTCGTTACGATGAAATGGGGATTAGTTCCTTCCTGGGCAAAGGATCCGAAAATTGGTACAAGCCTGATCAACGCCAGATCAGAAACAGTGGCCGAAAAGCCTTCATTCCGTCATGCGATCAAAAAAAATCGCTGCATTATCCCGGCAACAGGTTTTTTTGAATGGCTGCATTGCGGAAACAAGAAACAACCATTTTACATACATATGAGCGACGGCGGACTAATGGCCTTTGCGGGGATTTGGGAACACTGGCACTCTCCGGATAACGAAAACATCATTGGAACCTTTTCGATATTGACCACGACATCAAACGATCTGATTGCGCCGCTTCATGAGCGTATGCCGGTTATCCTGCGGAAGGAAGATTACGACCTGTGGCTTAATAAAAACATGCAAGATCCTACTGAGCTCCAATATCTTTACCGGCCAATTCCGTCCGACCAATTAGATATGTACCCGGTATCAGAGCGCATGAATTCACCTCGATTTACTGGTCCGGAATGTATCGGGCGAGTTTGATGTCTTTAAAATTATGTGGAACGTAAGGTGGCATTGTTACTTGAAACGACTATGACTCGGTTAGCGTTCTGCTCGTCTGCTATCTGAGGCTTATACTGTCTGTTAACATTGCAACGGATAGTTGGAGACTGCAGGTGTCCGGCGTGTTGTAATTGCTGGACGATCGTGGAGTTTGGGCACTACCGGAGTCGCAATATAATTCCTCTTACTACCATCCGCTATTCACCCCCTTTCTGACCTTCAACAAATTTCCTAAGAACAGAAATTATTTGTTTACTCAATGACCGGTCCTGAGCAGCTGCGACCAATTCAAGCTGAGATTTGATTTCAATAGGAATCCTCATCGTGAACTGTACAGTATTTTTTTCTAATTTTTCCTTTGCTTCTTCCCTCTCTGTCATAAAAAATCCCCTTTACATAATTGTCTTACAAATAACTTATATATTACATATCGTATCATTGTAAAGATTTCCTTGACACCATACACATAATTTATTATAAACATTTTGTCTTACTTTATATGTCATTTGTCTTTCATTTATTTAATGCCAAAATTTTGTTAGTGGAGAAAATATGCCGAAACTTTATATTATTTTAGTAATTATTGCCTCCGCGTCAACGATGTTTGTATTATTTCCAGGCTCTCTTGAACACATGTCGCATTTCGGCCACTGGCTAACTTTAGTAGTCTCCGGCCACCACATAGCCGATGAGGTAGCACACTCAATTCACCCTCGAAGTAAAGTATGAGCTACGACCAGCTGATATGATTATTTCAATGATTGACCTGTCTACTATTCGCTAAATGACAAAGAGTTGAGATTTGATATGGGAATCCGGATCATTAAAATATGGAGAAACAAACATGAATAACGAAAATAACGTACTTACGTACATCGATTCATTACCGCCGTTATGCCATTCGTTACCGTATGTTTTCAAAGGCACCGAAGCAAAAATTGAAAATATAGTTGTGAAATGCGCAACATGCGGAGCAGAGATTCACTCAAGCAACATACGGGGTAGCTTTTCCTTATTAGGACAGAGTGCAACTCTCTTAGCTTACGCTCTCTGTTATGCTGATCGGACAATTACGCCTGTTGAAGCAAGATTTGGATCAAGTGGAGAACTGCTAACGAAAGGGCCCGAGGGCTGGATTCAAGGGCGATGGTGTCGGGAGAAACCTATTAGCGTGCTGACAAAGATAAAGGAATTTATCCAAGGGGGAAAATAGATGATTGAGATAATCCGATATGCATAAGAATAAGAGATCTCAATTGGAGTTGATAGAATTCCCTCCTCCATTGTACCGGACTATTTTGGAAGCTACAGGCAGTCCACTGAGGGCATACTATGAAGTATCTATCTACCGTATGACGGATTCTGGATACCTTATTCAAAAATCATCTGGTGGTCAAAAATCAAAACCAAATATTGAGACGTGGTTTCGTCCGAATTTGCAACAAGCGCTTGAGAAGAAAGCACAGTTGATTAACGCTAAACTTAATAGGAAAACGAAGGGACGAGTCTATACAACAACAGAGGATTAAGATAACAAAAAATTTCAGACGGTTTATGAATGTTGGTTTAGTTGACAGATAACGTCCGTTTTCTGTTATCTAAAAACGGAGTATTTATGCCAGAAAGTAAGTTTGTATCGTATATGCGAGTGTCAACTTTACGACAGGGCATCTCAGGGCTCGGACTTGATGCTCAAAAGAAAGCCATTGCCGATTACATAAGCAGAGGGTCCTGGGAGTTAATTGCCGAGTTTGTAGAAATAGAGAGCGGCAAAGTTGATAATAGAAAGGAACTTCAAAAAGCTTTGCATCTTTGCTTAATGACGGGGGCAACCCTTGTGATAGCAAAACTGGATCGATTGTCTCGAGATTTGCATTTCATCAGCTCCATACAAAAATCAAATATTGAATTTATCGCATGTGATATGCCGGCGGCTAACAGATTCACCATCCATATCCTCGCTGCCGTGGCGGAGCATGAGCGGTACATGATAAGTCAGCGAACAAAAGCTGCTTTGCAAGCCGCAAAAGCAAGAGGGACAAAACTGGGCAACCATGCCAATTTGACAACTTCAGCTCTTATAGAGGGGCGCAAGCTTGGTGTCATTGCAAGAAAGAAAAAAGCTGATGACTTTGCATCACAGATTGCGCAGGTAATTAATGATTTCATGGGGCAAGGGCTAACTTTAGCTCAGACAGCAGCCGAGCTGAACAGCCGCAACATTCTAACGTCATCAGGTAAAATTGGACGTTGGTCTGCAACAACAGTTAGAAACGTAGTCATTCGTATCCAATCACTGGATCAAGCGCTGGAAAAATACGACAAATTAGTACGAGAGAAATTAAGAAAAAAGAGAGGCAGAATTTATATGCGGGTTCATGACGAAAAGGAGTTTTTATGCAAAAAATAGATGAATACATAATTGACAAAATTGCTAATAGTTGGCTGTTCCGCACAGTAAAATGGTCGTTTATTGAAACATTGATTTTCAACATCGTCTGGATCGCCTGGATGACTTTTTGGGCGTGGTATCTGTGGGATATCTGGCCGGATCATGCATGGAAACCATGGGAAAGGGTTGTGTGTGAAGTTATTGGTCTGAGTTTAGCTTTTGTAGCAGCGTTATTTGTTCGCGGAGCTGGCTATGTCGGAAGTTCAAAAGCAAATTTTTATATAAAGAACGGTCAGTAACAGATATGCAAATTACCAACTTACGAAAAAAGTTTAACAAGATGATAGAACCGATCTCTACGCAGCTGGCTTACGACGATCAGCCAAAAACACATGGAGCGCTTTTGTCGTTTTTGATGGCTCTGTTCGTAACTCTGATAGCAGCAAATATCCCTGCAAGCGTACTGTATGTAAGTTATTTTGCTCTGACAAAGTTTGCTCAAACTTACAATGAGTACGAGTCCGGACGCTATGTTGGTCCACATTTTATTCCATTCCTGCATATTTACGGCGTGTTTTACGGGGCTTCAATATTCTTTGATTTTTGCCGAGGGACCGGCCTTGTTTGTTATTTCGCTTGCAGAACGTGGAAATCGCTATGGAAATGCATTGTATTTTCGATATTTGCCAAACGATATGCGTCGGGCAAAACTCCGAATTTCATCATACTGAATAAATAGACTTTTTTGCTTGTAGCGTTTGGCAATCAGAACATCGCACAGAGAAAAAATAATAACAGTAACATCATTACAGATCCGAAAAACTTTTGGCATCCCAGGAACTTTTGGAACGACAATAACGACTAATCACATAAAGAAGCACACGCTCACACAGAGAAGGAGATAGAAACATGGCAAGTTTAAATCGCGTAATGTTGATAGCAAATGTCGGTAAAGATCCTGAAATCCGATACACAGCTTCCGGACAGGCAGTGGTAAATTTATCGCTCGCAACAAGTGACAAGTTCAAGAATAAATCGGGAGATTTCGAAGAAAAAACTGAGTGGCATTCAGCGGTTTTGTGGGGAAAATTGGCGGAAATCGCCGGTGAATACTTAACAAAAGGAAAATCGGTTTATCTCGAGGGCCGCCTGGAAACCCGCAAGTGGCAGGATAAGAGTGGTAACGATCGCTACACAACAGAAATTATCGGTGAAAAAATGCAGATGCTTGGCGGTAAATCTGGTTCAGCTACTGATAGTGCTAATAACTCGGATGATGGATCGTGCTAATCAAATCTCTATTAAACTTTATTTTAAAGGGATAATTCAATGTCTGCAAAACATATTTTCGCACTCTACAGTCAAAAAACTGGACTTGAAATTACGCCAGAAATCAAAATCAACGGCAACAAAGGCACGTCCGAAGGTCGCGTTCAGGTTCGTTTTTTTCTTCTGCAAGCTCCAACTGAAGGAAAAATAAGTCAAATCAAGTTTCTACTGGAGCCATGGGAAGCATTCGATATGGCGCTCCGGATTGAGAAAGTTTTCGCTTCTACTGCGGGCTGTAAAGAAAAGATGACACACAAGTTCACTCCGTCAGCTGGACAAGCTGAGGTTGTAACGTCGGTAACAATTGAAAAATGGGAAAGAAGCGGTAGATCTGGACTCGGTATCGCAGTGTCCAGGGGTGATGTTTTTATCAGCGTTCCGATCGGCAATGACAGTGCCTCTCGGTTTCTGTATGCTGCGCATTTCCTGAAATTTCTGTCGGCGCGACAAGGATGGATTGACAGAGAAGCGGCATGAGGAGCAGTCAGATGAAAAAACCAGATTTTTTAAACTTTGAGCCAGTGTATGATCCAAGACCATACAAAAAAATTCCGAAAGTAAGAGGCATTATATTTAGCCTCGCTATATCGTTAGTAGTTTGGGCTACCTCAACCGGCATGCTTACTGGAGTTTTTGCTGCCATTTTCCTGGCTATTAGTCCTCGCGAATTGGAACTGGTAGGACTTTATTCTATGATAGGAATTGCAGCCGTTATCGAATTTCTTGCCAGAGGTACAGCGTACATCTGCTTCTTAGGATGCAGAACCTGGACGTCTTTACCTAAAGTGGTTATGTTTTCACTATTTGGCAAGAGACACCATTCTGGTAACCTCGGCGACATAAATCGTATCAACATTTTTGGATTTTAGAGGGATACTGAAATTGCAGTGTCCAGGGGTGATGTTTTTATCAGCGTTCCTATCGGCAAGGAAAGTGCCTCTCGGTTTCTGTATGCGGTACATTTCCTGAAATTTCTGTCGGCGCGGCAAGGGTGTATTGATAAAGAAGCTGCATGATTTATTCATTCTCTATCTATTTTGTGTGCTGATTTTACGGGTACTGAAGGAACACACAATCTAATTTCGTTGCAGGCAACAATGCGGCATTCCCAAGTCACCCGGCCAGACTGCGTTTTTATTCTGATGAGCTGTTTAATAACAGTTTCATCTAACTCCACCTCCACTTCATCAACAACAGTCTCCTCTCTAACTCCTCGTGGCCTACTTGCCAATTTTGCATGATATTATTGCCATAATAATAGGTCTACAATCAAGATTGTAAGTCGCTACAATTACAGGCATATAGTTTAATCAAAAATATGCACTACGGGATCAAGCTCGGTCAGGATTCGACACGTCGAATTTTTTGGGTATAAACCATCCATGATTTTTCAAATTTTCAAGCAGCGAGACTATACCCAGCCTGAACTTTTCATCCGATATATTTCCAGCCGTATAATAAATATCAGTAGACTCAGTTAAACTTTTATTGAGCATAGTAAGTAGCTCCAGAGGATTCATTATTTCTTTGCTGGCAATGTAACTCCTCTTTTGACGAGATGGCAGCTGTTTGTGCTCCAAAAAATATTGGTAAGCTGCACGAATTTCATTTTCCGCCTTGAAATGCGATAATTGGATGAGGAAACGTTTTGAAGTATCGTTGTTACTAATGCACTCCCTGCTTACGTCTATCGGTATTACTTTTAGATGTAGAAGTTCGGAGACACTGGGCGATGATAAGCCTGATATCGCACATAGAGCTTTTCTGTTAGCACCGCCATCGGCCAGATCGTTAAGCGCTATGGCCACTTCAAGAGGGTTTAAATCTTCCCGAAGCATATTCTCGGACACTGCAGCTGCTAAATAATCATTGAATTCAGACGACAATATTCTTGCAGGGATCTCCTCCAAACCAACCTTAATTGCGGCAGCAAGGCGCCTGTGGCCTGCAATAAGAGAATAATTGTCATCACGTCGGCATACCAGAATCGGCTCCAACACGCCATAAATTCTTATGTTTTCAGAAAGTGCTTCTAATTTTGTATCATTAGTTCTAAGCCTTGGTTGCTGAGGGTTCTGATCTAATTTAATAGTGGGCAGGTAAATTACTCCGGAAAGATGGTCATTTTTATTCGTTGCTATATTCATAAAATCTCCTTTAAAGCGGTGACGTTTGATAGTTAATCATCTTGGGGGTAACTTGTTAATTATCAATATTGAAAAGGGCTACTCTGCAAGCAGTAATAGGTGGCTATTGTCGCATATAATTTTTCTGATCCATGTTTCCTGAAGATGTTGGTTAAGTTCCATCCTCCTGCGTTTAGAATGATCATTGTCCTCCTACATAATTAGATCAAGTTGCTGTCCGGTCGTGTCAATAAAAGTATAAAGAAGGAAGCTCTTTTACGATTTATATTGTGAACTACTGTTGCTTTTTATTTTTTATAGCTGGTTCACTGCTACCTCTGTTCGAAAATTAGCCCTCACATTCAGCTCTCGGCGACTCGGTCTTTTATTCCCCACAACGCCCTTCGTAAGGGCGTTGTTATAGGCTCTTATATATTTTTTTCTACGATATCGCCGGGCTAGATTTAAGGTATGTCAACATTTTCAGTCTTATACTTTACTCTGATTTAAACGCCACATTTAGTCGTCCCCGCAACAACCGTAGAGTAGGGAGCAGGTTTCACCCTGCCCCCCCTCATCAAACCGTGCTTGCGATTTTCCCGCACACGGCTTTCCGATGTTCTTCACTGCAAGGCATGCACTTTCTTCCAGTCCGCTGTGATTGGCACTTTGTACAAGCCTTATCGCTCATACAATGTCTTTCTGGGAAACTTGACGTACCCTGGGTTCCAGTTTCTTACCTTATGCCTCTTGCGCAGGTGGGCTGTCATCCGCTCTTCAAGATGATATCGCAGCTTCCTTTGCGCGCTTATGCTGTTGCGGTAGTGAAAGTAACAAACCCAACCTCTCACGGTCGCGTTGAGTTCGCTCACTATCCATTCAAGAGGCCTACTTGTCCGATTTTCTTTAGTGAGTCCGGTCTTTGATGGTCTGCAGGGATTTCTTTGACGGCTCGACGTTAGGATATAGATTCCCAGTCCTCCTGCTTTCTCCCATATAAATCGAGAATCCGAGAAAGTCGAACCGACCTATGAAGGAATTGACGATTTTCGTCTTTGTCTCATTCAGGGTCAGCTTCAGCCGCTCCAGTATCTGTCGCAGTACCGCCATAGCCTTATCGGATTTGTTTCGCCGACAGAGTATGACAATGTCGTCAGCGTACCTGACGATGTGGGCTCCCAGTCGCTGTTGCAAGCTATTCCGTTCCCATATCCTGTCAAGTATATGCAGGTAGAGATTGGATAACAGCGGCGAGATGACTCCGCCTTGCGGTGTACCTTTAACC
>JAQUCQ010000385.1 GCA_028686145.1 Desulfuromonadaceae bacterium
CTTCCGCAAATTACTCAGTGAAATATCCATGGCGAATTCCGCTGCTATTTTATCTCTCCCCCTGTGCCCCATTTCTTGACGGAGCTGAGGGTTGCACGCCAATTGAACCATATGCCCGGCCATCGCATCGACATCACCTTCGTTGGCCAGCAGTCCGGTAATTCCATGTTCAACAGCTTCCGGTATCCCTTCATGAAAGGTTGAAATCACTGGAAGCCCGTGTGCCGCGGCTTCAAGAATGATGACTGGCAGCCCCTCGACATTGCCGGTATCCGGATCCGTCATCGAATGTTGCGCATATGCGCTGAAATGATTCAGTTGTTCCTCGACAAAGGCATGCGGTTTGGTGCCATGCAGAAAAACCAAGTTGGCAAGGTTATTCTCTACAATGAATTTTTCTATTTCCGGGCGCAGCGGACCATCGCCAATGATATCCAGGGTTATGCCGCCCACTTTCCTTCGCGCTTTCGCAAAGGCTTTTATCAGATAAAAAACGCCTTTTTTTGCCACCAACCTGGTAACCGAAAGGAAGCGGCACGGCTGTCCGGCGACACCATTATTGAAACTGCCGGGTATGGCGACGCCACATGAATTTGTATGTAGCTTTTCACTCGGCACCCCGATTGACTGCAAGCGTGCTGTCATGCTCTTTGCCACCGTTATCACGCCGGGCACCTGGCTTCCCATCCATGCATAATAGGACAGCATCCCTTGTTTCCTGAGTTCTTCTGACGAATCCTGCCCGAAAAAATGGACAAACAGCGGAAGATGGAGCAGGCGCTGATTAAGCTTCACAATGCCGGTACCGACGGAGCCGAACTCGCACAGTATGTGGGTCACACCATGTTTTGAAATAAATTCTATAATCTGGGACTCCATATCCGGATGATAAGAAGCGCCGCCATATGTTTTCGGCACTATGATATACGGACATTTCACCCATGAATCATCAACTACCCCACTGGTGATAACGACCGTATGACCCGGCAGGAGCAACTCTATGTGGTTGCGAATGAACGTTTCCGACGGCGCCCCGATCTGAGGACATACAATCGCCAGGATAGACTGCTTGGGATTTGCCGACTTATTCATACACACTGCTTCCTGCACTGATCATGAACACTGAAATTCCCCCTGCAACGCGAACTGAGATGATCACCTGGGCTTGGAACAGAAATATATATCCTCAAAAACAGAGACAGCGTAGCGTTTTAAGTCTGCCTGTGAAAGGGTCGTCACAAAAGAGTCAGCCGTCACGGCAAAGCCTTGGCATTCAAGCCTGTCCTTATAGTCATCGCCATAATACCGCACATGATCTTCTTGGCCGAACAATCGTTTACGCTCATCAGGATCACTAATATGGGTTCCCTCCTGGGTCGGGCCAGGCTTTAGCGGCACCTGGAGAATTGCCCATCCACCCGGTTTCAGTACCCGGAACAATTCGCGCATTGCCTTCAGGTCATCAGGGACATGTTCAAGCACATGGTAACAAAGGATGCAGTCGAAACTGTTGTCTTGAAACCCTAAATCGGTAATGTCCATCTGCATCATGGCCTTGGAAGAACTCTTGTCAATACTGAGATAGTCTATATTCGCCATCTTGCCGATGATCTCGGATATAAGCCCGAATGGCGCAATATCCAAAAGTTTCAGATGCTTTGTAAAGAGATTTGTCCGAGCCCTCAAGAACAGCCACAGCAATCGGTGACGCTCTAGTGAATTGCAGCCGGGACAAAGGGCATTACTTCGGGGGGTTATTCCATATGGCAAGAATACAGCGAATTTACCGCCACAAACAGGACATTCCACAGCGTCTGGTGCCGGCTTTACTACTCTGCCGCACAAGCCGGTGATCATGCTGCTATCTTTGGCCATATCCTCAAAACTCAATTGCCCTTTGGCTTGCTCAGACTGCAGCAACCCCTGATAAAACGGAAATAAAGACCGCTGGAACTCTGCGCGTTTGCCATTATCCATTGGACTTCGTTTGACCCACAGGCCTATCATCTGGGCCAAACTGGCGTCCCATCCGCCAAGAGCGGTGATATCGATTCCGGTATATCCTGCATTCAGCAACATCCTCTTTAAGGCAAAAGGGGTATACCGGTATTCGTCCTGGGGCATATCATGCAGCGGCCAGAGAAACGGTACCGTAAAAAAGAGCTTCCCCCCCGGCTTAAGCACCCTTTTAATTTCAGTAAGTGTTGCCTCCAGATTTGGAACATGCTCGAACAGTTCCGTAGCAATGGCACAATCAATGGAACTTTCCGGTAAAGGGATACTGGCACCGTCCCAGTACATATCTGGTTTACTTTTTGCCTGATAATGCGGATTCTCTATGTCAAGCCCAATATAATCCGTGATGCCCGGACAACTCAAAATGAGCGATTTATATGGCATCTCTCCGCAACCGACATCAAGCAGAACACCTTGGCATTCAGACAAATAGCTTTAGAGTGCCGCCAAGATACTTTTTCTAATCCAAAAAATATCCATGGTTTCAACCGACAGTGTAGGATCAGTAAAAAGCGTATTATTTTCATGTGAGATAGTAACGGGCTGTGAACCAAGCCCGATAAAATTCCGCAATGCCTCCCGGTAATTTTCGAACCAGTAAATTGCATCATACTCTTTAAATGCATTCTCAGAATAGTAACGATAACTTGCTGCCACATTGCGGAGGACTGTCGGGATTTGTTCAAAACTTTCGACACAAACACCGCATCCCCGATCCTCTATTGCTTCAGTCGTACTTTTGTAACGGTTTGCAATGACGGGAAGACCAAAACGAAGATATGCCGATATCTTTCCGGATGACTTACCCGCTGATGTGAAATTGGGAGAGACATCTTTATACCAGGCAATGCCGGCATCGGCAGATTTCACTATAATATCAAGATCCTCTATCTGTTCGATATAGTCATCAGACATGTAGACATTGGATAAGTTATGCTGTTTGATAAAATTTTCGAGATTTTTCTTGTAATCCCCAAAAGCATTGCCATGCATAACCAGCGCCCAACCCTGAACATTTTGAAAAGCAGCGGCAATTTCCATCAGACAGTGCTGCTCCTGGATTCCGCCGAGGTGAAGGGCTATCTTCCAATTTCCGGGAATATGCAACTTCAGCCTGAGATAATCGGATCGTTCCCTGTTGGCCGGTTGCATATAGGTGATTGGAAGCAGAAAGGTCGGTATTGCCGGGGAAAGATCATATTCATTCCTGAACAGCGATTCCCGCTCCTCTGACTGGATGATCAGCCCCTTTATTGTGTTAATCCGGCTCC
>JAQUCQ010000386.1 GCA_028686145.1 Desulfuromonadaceae bacterium
ATCAAAAAGTTCCCGCAAGGATTTTACCAGATTGCGGTTGTCCAGAGTCACGGCGGCCTGAGCAGCCAGCGAGCTTATGAAATCCGTTACAGGGTTGTTTCCGGCAGTGCCAGCGATTTGACCATCTTCAAGGTCAGCGTTGAATAGCTGGATAACGCCCAGAATTTCGTCACGCCGGGTAACGATTGGTACGGCAATGAGCGAATTGATGTGGTAGTCCTCTGGCTCTTTGGGCAATCCCGTCGGGAACAGGATCAAATTTGTGTTGCGCACGGTCACGATCTGTTTGTTGTTAAAGGCTTCGCAGGCATGGAACAAGACAGAGTCGGGGTCAAGGAGGTCCCCTATCTCAGGGCGAACTTTAACGCGTGGGGCGGGGGCATCGGAAAGACCGCCCAGCATCAGGCTCTTGGCTTGTATGGCCAACAGTTCGACACCAAGCTCATCTCCCTCATAAAGGTACATCACCCCGCCATCGGCCTTGGCAATATCCTTGGCTGTCTGAAAGATTAAAGTTACCAGCCTAGCCATGTCCTTTTCGGCTGAAAGAGCCAGTCCGCCTTCAACCAGCATTTCGAGCTTGCTCTGGGTGCTGATCAGGCTTTCGGTTTTTGTCTTAATAATTTCCTTCATAACCTTGGTTGCACTGGCAAGGCTTTGAACTTCATTTATGTTTGACTGGATTTCGGATGAAGGCGAAAAATCGAAGCCTTGGATTTTTTTTGCTTCACGTGCGAGCATGGTCACGGGGTGAACAACCCGCTTCGCTACCAGTATGGTCAACGGAATAGTCAGGAGCAATATCCCAGCGGAAAGCAGGACGACCCTAAAGACCATGCGACTGATATAACCGGTGATGTCTTCAAGCGGTGCAGCTACGACAACATACAACTTCAAACCGCTTTTCTGTGGCATGGATGTCAAAGTGGACAAATAAGCCTGCCCATCGATATGCAGATAAAAAGGCTTTCTGAGGTCCTCGGATGTTTTGCCGGACGCCGCCTGCGCTACTGCCCGCACAAGTGGGTTTGCGAATTCGTCAGCTCGCAGGAGCTGCAGATTTTCGCCGGAAGAACGAACAAGATTCAGGCCGGGGTAAGCCACAATGTGGTTAGCCGCGTCCAGTATCCAGAGGGTTCCGTTCTGGCTGACCTTTTGCGAGGCCAGAACCTCCGAGAGTTGGGCCAAGGAAACATCCACACCGAAAACACCGCTGTTGTCGTTTAATATATGTGCGCAGGTAATTCCCAGTACTTTGGAACTGCTGAATACATACGGATCGGTGTAAACGCTTATATTTTTTTTTGTGGCATCTTGATACCACGGCCTTTTTCTGGGGTCGTAATCTACACCATCGTCGGCGCGCGTTGACAGGATATTGAGATCAGAGTCTAAAAAGCGCCACTGCTGATTGCGCTTGCCATCTTTTTGCACAGTGATTATTCTGTCAATATATGCAGTTTCTGGCGGGGCATCATATGTTTTAAGTATCTGAGCATTTTCTCTGGGAGAGATAACCTGGTGGAATGCTCCGTCATTGTACCCAATATAAGAGGACATCAACGTGGCGTTCTCATCAAGCATGACCTTCATTATTTTGAAGTCGTGCAGCAATCCTTCTTGAGGGTTTGATTCGTTTGGTCCGTTGAAGGTCAATGCTGCTGTCTGAGACAATTCGGATATGGATTCGACGACTATTTCTATCTTGGCGATGTTTTTTGCAGCAATTTCACTGAAAAAATTTTCAGCAGTTTCCAACGCAGCAGTATCGCTTTGACGCTTCACATTTAACAGAAGGAGCACGACCAGTGTCAATGATATGCCGAGGACTATTGTTGCAATCAGGGAAGACATCGAAATGGTGCGAAACATCCTGGAAAACATGACGCCTGTCCTTGGTTATTCATTTGAAGTCTTGTGTCTGCGTATTAAAGCCGTCCATGCATCATTGTTAGGAAAGGTTTTCGATGAAGGAGCGAAAAAGTGCCAGCAGCCAAGAATGACTTTAAAAGAAAACAAAATCACCTTTTTGTTCCTCTATTCAAAATGGCAAGCCACAATATTTTTATTTTTTTAAACAAAACAAAAAAGTAGGTTCATTTGTGAGAATGTTAAATGCGTGCAAGTTTCATGAATCCCAACCTCCTGAGACCATTGCACAGTAAAAACGCTATTTTCCCTTTAATAGCTGTAATACAGAGCATGTTTTATCCATCCTGCAGGATGGAGGCGGTCATGGCCGAAGGTGCGAAGAAGGCTGCTGGCCTCGCGAGCTACAGGGTTTTCCTGCGCAAATGTAACCCGTGCGCCCCACCCGCCAATCGCCACTGTCTTTTACTGTTCATGTATCTGTTTTTATTTACAATCAATTCCGTCATGGTACCCGTTTCCACATCACCCATCAGGTACAGGGGGTGCCATAAGCCACCTCAGCCAATGCCCAGATCACAAGCGAATGTCTGACCCACCGTGCTGGCTCAATCTTTTTATTCGTTCTCTCGATACATCGACCTGTTCCAACACATTGACTTCTTTTTCGGTTCCATTCGCAGACATTCCAAAGACCTGACCATCGTCGAGCTTTGCGGGCAGACTCTCTGCTTTTTTTCGACGGCACAGCCGCTATGTGGACTAACGTCAACAAATTTCAGAAGATTCCTTGGATGATATCCAAAAAATACTTCGGATAAAATGGGAAGTGCCCGCAGTGATCGGCAAAAATGTTCTCGCGATGTTATCCCTCGAATATCAGTTCGTCTGCCGTCGGGCTTGATCATAGAACTGGCGAGAATTACTCGCCTTTGGCTCTCGTATTTGGGTTGAGGGACATCCCCAGATGAAACCAGTCATTCGTGATAGAGCTACCACCAAGCCTTGCTAACCACAAGCCAGCAGAGTAAAAAGAAATTTGAAGCAAGCCTGTGGCTAGGTCATAGGTGAAAGCTTTGTATAGAATATATCTTTATTCGGAGTGAGCTGTGCAACAAGAATTTTATAAAGAACTTTTGGACTCGTTGGCTGACGGCGTCTATTTTGTCGATCGGGATCGGCGCATAACCTACTGGAATAAGACTGCAGAACGGTTAAGCGGTTTTTCCGCCCAAGAAGTCATTGGAACGGATTGTGCGGAAAATATCCTGCGCCATATTGATGAACTTGGGAATGAATTATGTTTAAAAGGATGCCCGCTGACCGCTACGCTTGAAGACGGAAAAATGAGAGACGCAGATATGTTCATGCACCACAAGTATGGTCATCGCGTGCCCGTTGCCATTC
>JAQUCQ010000048.1 GCA_028686145.1 Desulfuromonadaceae bacterium
CGGCAATTTTCTCAAACGAGGTCCAGGAGACCCCGCCGCTATTGCCCGCATTGGCAGCGGTCAGGTTGTAGATCTTTCCCATACCGCTGACGGTATCGTTGTTACTGCTGCCGGTTACGGTAGCGATGTTGCTCCACGAACCGCCGATGCCGCTGGTGGCGGTACCGGCCAGATTCAACGTGACGGGATTCGTGTAGGTGCTGTAGTTGATGGTGCCGCCCAAGCCTCCATTGAGATTACCGGTAACGCTGCCGCCGCTGCCCATGGAGAAGACACCGGTGCCGGTGTCGGAGATGTTATTGAATCCCGTCCAGGTTACCCCCCCATTGCTCCCCTTGTTTGCGATGCTGTTATCCAGAACATAGGTCTTGTTCGAGCCGACAACCGTGTTCGAGTTGGCATTGCCGGTAACGGTCGAAATATGGCTCCACGCCCCGCCGATACCGGTGGTTCCAGTGGTGGATGCCAGATTCAGCGTGACGGGAGTGGTGTAGCCGCTGTAGTCAAGCGTGCCATTTACTCCACCGTCAAGGTTGCCGGAAACCTTACCGCCGCTGCCCATGTTGAAGATGCCGGTGCCGGTATCGGTCAGGTTTTCCACGGCGGTCCAGGTAACAACGCCGTTACTGCCCTTGTTCGCCACCGTGTTATCGAGTGTGTAGGTTTGAGAGGCGCCGCTGATGGTGTCGCCACTGTTTGCGCTGCCGGTTACCGAGGCAATACCGCTCCAGGTTCCTCCGATACCGGTGGTCATGCCGGAGTTGCCGGAAAGGGTAACGTGTGCTGCAGTAGTGTGACCGGTGTAATCCAACCTGCCGCCTGCAGCAGTGATATTTCCGGTGACACTCCCGGCGGCTCCAAATTTGAAGATGCCGGCGCCGGTGTCGGTAATGTTTTCAAACGCCGACCAGGTTACACCGCTGCTGCTGCCTTTGTCAGCAATGCTGCTATCCAGGGTGTAGGTTTTTCCCAAGCCTCTGATCGTGTCTCCAATGGAGGACGTGCCGGTAACGGTTGCAATATGGCTCCACGATCCGCCGATGCCGGTAGTGCCGGTCCCGGCAAGGTCCAGCGTAATGGGGGTAGTGTAGCTGCCGTAATTGATGACGCCACCGGTCCCTCCGTCGAGATTGCCGGTGACGCTGCCGTCGGTGCCCATGAAAAATGTGGCTGCTCCGGTGCTTGATAGCGTGCCTATTCCTGTGAAACCACCTGGGAGCAGGGTTGTTACGGTACCGGTGTTCAAGCCGGTCAGATTGTACGTTTGGGTACCGGCCGTTGATAGCATCCCGGTGCCGGAATCAGCAATTGTCCCGAAGGAGCTCCAGGATACACCGCTGCTGTTGCCGGCATTCACACCAGTCAGGGTATAGGTTTTACTCGAACCCGTTACTGTGTTTGAGGTGGCGGCATTGCCCGTTACCGTGGTGATGCCGCTCCACGATCCGCCAATACCGGTGGTGTTGTTACCGGCCAGGTCAAGCGTAACAGGGGTAGTGTAGGTGCTGTAGTTGAGCGTGCCGCCGGTGACTCCACTCAGATTGCCGGTGAGGCTGCCGTCGGTGCCCATATTGAAAGCGCCGGTTCCGGCGTCGGCCAGATTGCCGGCATTTGTGAACGTAAGCCCGGCAACGCTTCCCTGGTCATTTCCGCTGAGAGTCCATGTTTGCCCGGTCGCCTTTATTATGCTGGCGGTGCCTCCTCCCGTGGCGTTGACAGCCGGGCCGCCGACAAAGGCCGGCGCCGTGGTGAGATCCAGTGTGGAAGCAAAGTTGAGGTTGAGCGTCCCCGCTCCCCGGTATGTGCCGGCGAGATTGATATCGGCCGCCGACTGAAGGGTGAGCGTGTTGCTGTTGAGTGTAATGTCTACGCCTGGCAGGGAAGTGATACTATCTGTTGAAGTCTTAATCGTGACGCTAGCTGTGCCCAGCTGGGAATTAATAGTAAAATCAGATATGCTGGAAGGAGTGGCGGTACTCGTGTCAACAAACGGAGCTAAGGGTGCTATCGTGGCGGTATCCAGGCTTGCATCAGTTGCATGAACAATGGTGATATCATCCGGGTCAAGCAACAGCGTCCCTGTTGCGCCTTTTGGAGCACTGAGGTTGACAAGTCCTGCATAGGTCAGCCGGTGTTTTCCGGAGACCTCAACAAAGCCGCCGTCTCCTCCCCGAACCCCGCCTTTGGCAGAAATGGTGCCGTAAAACTGTGTCGCATCATCCGCCCATACCGCCACTTTGCCGCCAGCACCGGTGGTAAGCGCATCGGCTTGAATGGCGGCATCTTTATCTACATACGTCATTGAAGCATTCTTCTCTGCCCCTGCTCCGTGGAAATTTCCGCCAATCAACACCGTGCCGCCGCCGGCATCACCGGAGACATCGATTGATGATCCGGCAAAAAGTCCCACCTTGTTGCCAAGCACCGTGACGCTGCCGCCGGTTTCACCGGGGTTTTTACCCGAGGCGTCCAGAACTCCGCTGTTTGCCGTAATCCCGCCATCGCCATTGTCGAGAATTATGGCGCCATTGTGTTCAATAGTTGATTGAGCTTCGATGATTCCTTCATTATTAACGACACTTTTCATAACGTCGCCGGCAACCCTGGCGCTCAGCACTACCTGGCCGCCATTCGCAGTGATGCGGCCGGTATTGGTGACACCGAGCGCGCTTGCCGCCACATCGCCGTTCACCGCCACGTTGATGAGATTGCCGTTGTCAAGACTGAGGGTAACCGTATCACCTGATGCAAGATGAACAGAGCCCACGTTCGCGACTATCGAGCCGGAATTTGTTACTGAGGGGGCGGCAAGAACCACATATCCACCCTGCGCGGCCGAGATGGATCCCTGATTGACCACTGATGACCGGGAATCGGGCGCAGAGGTAAAGATGTGTTTACCGGATAGGAAATTGTCATTGGTAATATTCATCGTTGATGCGAGGAAGCTGCCGGTCTGGATCGTTGCGCCGGGGCCGACCAGAAGGCCGTTCGGATTAATCACCCAGACCTGGCCGTTGCCCGAGAGGAGGCCATAGATATATGAAGGGTCTCCGCCGGTTATCCTGTTGAGAATAATTGAACTGCTGCCCGGTTGGCTATAGCGTACCGACTCATTTGCCCCGATGTTATAGCCACGCCAATTTATGATGGCGTTGCCCGAGGTCTGATTGATATTCATGGTCGTCGGATTCGGCTGCGAAATGGTTGCCGTACCTCCGACAACGGCACCGTTCTGCGGCAGGGCATGGGCAGGAGAGGCGCTTAAAGCGGATAAAAGTGTCAGTATGCCCACGGGCACGCCGACCGGCATCAAAGCTCCTTTGAATTTTTCCGCCACGAGATGCACAACATCATTCAACAGATGATGGTTCCGGGAACTGCCCGGACAATTTTGATTCAATAGTTTCGCCCTCGTATGGTGTCGTTTCATGAGTTTCCTCCTGAATCACATTAATTCGATATATTAGAACGAAACCACTGTTTGCACATACACCTGGCTGTCATTCAGTTTAAAACCGTTATAGCCGCCATGGGTGCTCGGGATTGCCCAATCCAGCTTGCAGGAGAACATGTTAGCCCCGTACAGCCGCAGACCTGCTCCAATGCTTGAAAGAGTTGTCGACGACGTTTCGGAGGGGCGCGGACTCGTGTTGGAAACGCCGCCATAGTCAGTGAACAGGGCGAACTTTATGGTGTCGCCGATTTTTTGGTTGAATATCCGCTTTTCAGGATAAAAAGGAGAGGCTACGAGTTCAAGAGAGGTAAAATAGCCGCTGTCTCCGCTTGCCGTGGCCGGATTAACACCGCGAACCGAGCCTTCGCCGCCGAGCTGCATTCTTTCTGCAGAGAACAGACGGTCCGGCGAATATTGGAAGCTCCCGCTTGCGACCAGATAATTATAGCCGGGCAGTTTTTGGATCCTGACGGCATCGAGATTGAATTTGTTGAAGATGTCATCGGCGCCGGGGTAACTGGAGCCGGGATTGAGCGCCCCTTTTTTCGTACCGCCAAGAAAAGCGCCGAGACCTCGCGCATATCCGAAACTGATAAAATTCCTGCCCAGAAATCTGTCCGTCAATTCGTACGATATTCCCGTCGTAAGCTTGCGGATTTCATCCTTGTCCTGGGTGCTTCCCAGCACGTTGTCGTGCAGGGAAATATATTCGCCGCCAAGACGTACATTCAGGGCTTCATCTAATTTTTTCAGGACGGGATGGGTGACATAGAGGCCGGCAACATGGGCTTTGCCGTTGAGATCCAACTGGGCGAGCGAATCAGCTCCTCCAACGCTATAAATGGTGTTTGAATAATAGGCGCCGGTCTGTGTACCGAGAGTTCCTACCGGTAAGCTATACTCGGCACGGCCATAGGAAAGCCGGTCGGGATCCATTGTATCCAGCCCGATAATTCCATTCAGCTTTATCGTGTCACCGCTTGTTACCGTGTTGCCCTTGTTCAGCGAAGCTGACAAACGGTTCTTGCTGGTTGATTTCACGCCGAAGTTATCGTAGGAAACAGCGCCGGACAGGGGGTATATATCGGAAACTGTTGCAATGATATCCGTCGTGCCGAACTCTTCACCGGCTTTCAGTATCGCCTTTACCGATAGAGACGGATACTCGTTCAGGATCAGCAACGCTTTTTCCAGGGTTTCCTGTTTCAGCGACGGATCTTTCCTGACCGTTTCCAGGTATCCTTCAATGAATGAACTGCTGAAATACTTGTTACCCGTTACGGTAATCGTCCCGACGGTACCTTCAACCACCCGTATCACAACAATACCAAACGCATTTATCGTATGATACCCGGTGCTGTTTTTAATTATTATGGCTCCGTCGAAGATACTTTGTGACGGCACATACGCATTGACAATGAGGTAGCCCTTGGCACGGTATTTTGCCGTGATCATCTCGGCAACGCCCTTGATTTCTGCCAAAGTCAGTTCTTTGCCTCCGGAAAGCGTAACGCCCGCCAGGAGTTCCTTCTCGCTCAGCAGTGTATTCCCTTCAACACGGAATTTTTTTACAAAGACTTTCTTGTCGCCCTGCTGTTCTGCCGGAACCGGCTTCTTCGTCACTTTTTCCAGCACCGGCGCAGCTTTCTTCTTGAACGTATAACCGGCATCATTTTTTTCAAGCTGCTGGAGTACGCTTCCAGCCCCGTCCGCAGCATACGCACCGTTCCATGCAGGGGAGGCTATGGCCGCTGTCAGTAATAATGCTCTCTTGATAAGCCGTGAATGCACATAAGGCATCAATTGCCTCCTCTATCGATGCCGTTGTGAGTATTCGGCCCCGTTTTGTTTTTGCCGGATATGGAATGCAGGGAGTATGAAAGCGGAGTTACAACCCCTTTGCTGCCAGTTCCTCAACCAGTTTTTTCTGTTCATTGTTTAGAGATTCGGGAATATGGACGGCGATCTTGACATAGAGATCACCTTTGACATTCGAGCCGAGAGATTTTATGCCGCATCCCTTCAGCCTGATCTTGGTACCGGGCTGAATGCCGGCCGGTACTTTGATCCGTTTGTCACCCTCCAGGGTGGGCACATCCAGAGAAATACCCAGGCAGGCGGCACTGAACGGAACGGAGCGTTCGACGAACAGATCGCCACCTTCGCGGCTGAAGACCGGGTCAGGAAGGACATGGATAATCAGGAACAGATCGCCGGTGGGGCCGCCTCCCTCTCCCTGGCCACCTTTGCCGGTGATCCGGATCTTGCTGCCGTTATCGACACCGGCCGGGATTTTTACCTTCAACTCTTCCCGCTGGCCGTTACGCCGGAAGGCGATCAGTTTTTCGGCCCCCTGAGTCGCATCCCGAAAGCTGACGGTAACCTCCATTTCGTGGTCAACGCCTCTCTGCGGAGCCGAGCGGAACCCGCCCCGCCCTCCTCCGCGATTAAATGAGCCGCCGAACAGGCGCGAAAAAATATCCTCCGCGCCTCCGCCGGTGCCTCCACCCATATCTTTATAGGCGGAGCCGAAGTCGAAGCCACGGAAAATATCTTCCTGGCTGTACTGCTTATGAAAGCCGCTGGAACCGAACGTGTCGTACTGTTGTTTCTTCTCCGGGTCGGAGAGCACGGCGTAGGCCTCGTTGATCTCCTTGAACTTATCCTCGGCAGCCTTGTTATCCGGGTTGCGGTCAGGGTGGTACTTGACCGCGAGCTTGCGAAAGGCTTTCTTGATATCGTCTGCCGAAGCGCCTTTTTCGATCCCCAGCGCCTTGTAATAGTCGACTTGTGCCATTATATTCTCCATCATTTCATTATTTGACCGCAATGTAAGCTCTAACTCCGAAGCTGTCAACATTGCTGGCGGTGTATACATTGACAGGGGCGGTCGTCACACGTACTATCAGCACAGTTTACAGGAGTACTATGGGGGGCTGTCCATGAAAAAAGTTATCATTATCGGTGGTGGCATATCCGGCTTGGCAACGGCATGGCTGCTGCGGGAGAAAAGCCGCACGGCCGGAACAGAGCTGGAAATAACCCTGCTGGAGAAGGAAGAGCGACCGGGGGGGAAAATCCGGAGCATCAAGGCAGATGGCTACACGTGCGAATGGGGACCAAACGGTTTTCTGGACAGCAAGCCGCAGACGCTGGATTTCTGCCGGGCTCTTGGGGTGGAGAAAACCCTTCATCGCAGCAACGACAATGCCCGCAAACGCTTCATCTTTTCCGGCGGTGAGCTGCATCAGCTGCCGGACGGCGCCGCCGCCTTCCTCAAAAGCCGTCTGATCTCCTGGCCGGGTAAGTTGCGGCTGGCTCTGGAGCCGACACCCTTTATTTCACCGGCACCTGCCGGTGTCGACGAAACGCTGGCCGCCTTTGGGCGCCGCCGCTTGGGGAATGAGGCGCTTGATAAACTGATCGCCCCGATGGTTTCCGGCATCTTTGCCGGCGATCCTGAAACCATGTCGCTGGAATCCTGCTTCCCGCGCATTGCCGAGCTGGAGCGTGAATACGGCGGCTTGATCCGGGCCATGATCATGCTGGCCAAAAAGAAAAAACAGGATCAGGCGGCGGGAAAGGTCGTTTCCAGCGCCGCCGGCCCGGGCGGGGTGCTGACCTCTTTCCGCGAGGGTATCCAGGCGCTTTCCGATACCATCGCAACGTCGCTGGGAGCAATAGTCAAACCCGGGGCAGTCGTAACAGCGGTGGCAACGGCGGAGAGTGCTCCGTACCGGGTGACATGCAGTGATGGCAGCATCCATGAGGCTGACCTGGTTATTATGGCAGCGCCCGCATTTGCGGCGGCGAAGATGCTGGCCGGTTTTGACGCCGGTATAGCCGGAATTCTGCGGCAGATTCCCTACGCCAGCATGACGGTCATCTGTTTCGGCTATGACCGGGGGCAGATCGGGCGCTCGCTGGACGGCTTCGGGTATCTGATCCCGAAAAAAGAGGGGCGTAACACACTCGGCACCCTGTGGGATTCCAGCATGTTCGAACGTCGGGCCCCGGAAGGGAAAGTACTGCTTCGCAGCATGATGGGAGGAGCGTGCTTTCCGGAATACATCACGCTGAGTGATGACGAAGTCGTGGACCGGGTCAGGCAGGATCTGGCCGTGACCATGGGAATCGCCGCTGCGCCCGAATTTGTCCGGATCTTCCGTCATCCGCAGGCCATCCCGCAGTATACTGTCGGGCATGGTGCACGGCTGCAGGCGCTGGAGGGATTACTCAGTGCGCATCCGGGGCTGATTCTGACCGGCAATTCCTATCGCGGCATCGGGCTTAATGACTGTGTGGCGGCGTCCCAGCGGGCAGTGGATGAGGCGTTATCATTTCTGGAGGTGAAGTAACATGGAACAGGGTAGTGTCTTACTTGGTGAGGGATACATGCGTATTATTCTGGGAAGTATCTTTTCCCTGTTCATCATCTGCTTTGTTGCGATAGTTATCGAAGAAACACTGCTTGGTGGCCGGCGGCGCCGTAAAGCGCTTAAAATCGCACAAGAACGCGGGAAAGAAGCACACCATCCGTAGGGCGGAGGGACCTCGGAACGCTACAGCAAACCCCGCTCGACGAAACTCAGGTATTCACCGTCGCCGACAATAATATGGTCCAGCACCTTGATCCCCATGATGTCTCCCGCCTCTTTCAACCGCCGGGTGACGGCGATATCCTCGCTGCTGGGGGCCGGGTCGCCGGTCGGGTGATTATGCACCAGGATCACGGCGGCGGCCGATTCCTTCACCGCCGGGCTGAAAACCTCGCGCGGATGGACGATGCTCTGGTTGAGGCTTCCTTCCGAGATCTGCACCCGCCTGATAATGCGGTTCTTGCCATCCAGCAGGAGGATAAGAAAATATTCCTTGCGGCTGTCCCGGAATTCGTGATGGAAATAATCGAAGACCTGTTGCGGAGAGGTAAAGCGGTCGAGCCGCTCCAGTTTGCGCCCCTGGAAACGGGTTGCCAGGGTAAAGGCTGCTTTGACGCTGGTGGCCTTGGCCAGGCCCATTCCCTTGATGACGCAGAGCTCGCCGAGGTCGGCGCTTCCCAGTTCGCGAAGATTGCCGCTGAAGTGCGTGATCAATTCTCGTCCCAGGTCGATGGCGCTCTGCCGGGAGCTGGGATCGCCAACCCTGATGATCAGCGCCAGCAATTCCGCGTCGGAGAGCGTTGCCGCACCCTGCTTGAGCATCTTCTCCCGCGGACGTTCGTCCTCGGGCCACTCCTTGATGCCACCCTGCATACTCCCTCCCTACGCTTTGAACCCCGTCAGGATGGCAGCCAGCAAACCAACCCCTACGATAAACCGGTACCAGACAAACGGTGACATGCTCTTTTTTTGCACATAACTGAGCAGGAACGCGACGCTGATATACCCGGTAACGGTCGAGACTATGATCCCGACCAGCATCGGCAGGCCTTCGCCAGCCGGAATGCCGTGTTTGAACAGCTCCGCGCCCTTAAGCAGTGCGGCACCGGCAACCACCGGCAGAGACATCAGGAATGAGAAACGGGCGGCACTCTCCCGGGTAAAGCCGAGCATCAGCCCGGCGGTGATCGTGATGCCGGAGCGGGAGACCCCCGGAATCAACGCCAGGCATTGCAGCACCCCGATGGTCAGCGCACTGGCCGGCGTGATTTCGTCCAGCACCAGGCGTTTGCGCCCGAAATAATCGGTCAGCCCGAGGATAAAGCCGAAAATGATGAGAAACGAGGCGATCAACAGGGGCATGGCGCGAAAGACCGCTTCAACCTGGTGCTCGAACAGCTTGCCGACAATGGCGGCCGGAACGGTGGCGGCAATGATCAGAAACGGCAGTCTCCGGGCGGGAGTGTTCAATTTGCGGGTGGCCAGGACATCAAAGAAAGAGACCACCATTTCGATAATATCGCGCCAGAAATAGAGGGAGAGTGCCAGCAGCGTCCCCAGGTGCAGGGCAACATCAAACGTCAGGCCGGATTCGGGCCAGTTAAACAGCCAGGGGACCAGAATCAGGTGAGCCGAGCTGCTGATGGGAAGTACTTCGGTAAAGCCCTGCAGGGCGCCAAGAACGGCGGCATGAAACATATTCATCTCGGACTCCTTTATATGAAAAAAAGACAAGAATACTGCAACTGGCCGGCAAAGGCAATGCAATGATGCTCTGGTGATGGGCAGGAAATAAAATTACTCTGTAAACAGAGCTAAAAGTGTGCTATTAGTCACCAGTTTTAAACTGGAGCCGGCACAAAATTAACGGAGGCATACCCATGTTCGGATTGATACCCAAAGAAGAAAAATTCTTTAAACTTTTCAAGGAGATGACTGAAAATATCATCGTCGGTGCAAAGCTCCTGAAGGAGATGCTCGATGATTTTGAAAACCCTGCCGAAAGCCAGCGCAGAATCAAGGAAATAGAGCATAAAGGTGACTCCCTGACTCACGAGATCATCCAGACCCTCAACAAGACTTTTGTCACGCCTCTCGACCGTGAAGACATCTACTCGCTGGCCTCCAAGTTGGATGATATCCTTGATCTGATCGATGCCTCTGCCCAGCGGGTCATCATGTACAATGTCGAAGCAATCCCCCCCGAAGCCAAATCACTCGGGTTCATCATCTTGCAGTCATGCTATGCCGTCGACAAGGCGGTTGCCATGCTGGGGAAAAAGACCAATGAGCAGATCTTCGAGGCGTGCGTGGAGATTAACTCACTGGAAAATGAGGCCGACCGGGTTTCACGCGAGGCGATCAGCCGTCTGTTCGATGAAGAAAAGGACCCGATCCAGCTGATCAAATGGAAGGAAATCTACGAAACGCTTGAAAAGGCGACCGACCGGTGTGAAGACGCCTCCAATATCCTGGAAAGCGTGGTGGTAAAGAATGCTTGAGCCGGCCTTCCTGATGCTCTGCCTGGTGATCCTGGCGGCGCTGCTTTTCGACTACATCAACGGTTTCCACGACACGGCCAACGCCATAGCCACCTGCATCTCGACCCGCGCCCTCTCGGTCAGGTCGGCCATCATTATGGCGGCAGTACTCAATTTCGCCGGCGCGATGATTTCCACCAAGGTCGCCACGACCATCGGCAAAGGTATCGTTGATGCCTCCAATGTAACCCAGATGGTGGTGCTGGCGGGTATAGCTGGCGCGATTATCTGGAACCTGATCACCTGGTATTACGGGCTGCCCTCCTCTTCTTCACACGCGATTATCGGTGGCATCGCGGGGGCGGTGATTGCTCATGCCGGCATGGACGCCCTGAAGTGGGGCGGATTAAAAACGATTGTCCTCGCCTTGATTCTCTCGCCGATATTGGGGATAATCGTCGGCTTTTTCTTCATGCTGCTCCTGTACCGGATTTTTCGCAACAGCGCCCCCAGCGGCCTCAATAAAAACTTCCGCCGGATGCAGATCGGCTCTGCCGCCTTGATGGCCTTTTCCCACGGTACCGCCGATGCCCAGAAATCAATGGGTGTCATCACCATGTCCCTGGTCAGCTTCGGGTTTCTTAAAACCTTTGCCGTGCCGTGGGAAGTCATGGTGGCCTGTGCAACGGCCATGGCCCTCGGTACTGCCGCCGGCGGCTGGCGGATCATCAAGACCGTCGGTCGCGACTTTGTCAAGTTGCAGCCGGTGCACGGCTTCTGCGTTGAAACCGCCTCAGCAGGTGTCATTCTCGGGGCATCTGCCTTTGGTATGCCGACCAGCACCACCCATGTGATAACCTCCACCATCCTCGGGGTCGGGCTTTCCAAGCGCCTGACTGCCGTCAACTGGAATGTCGCCAAGCGGATTCTGATCGCCTGGATTCTTACCATTCCCGCTTCGGCGCTGATGGCCTACCTGACCTATCAGGTGTTAAGCCCGTTGCTGGGGAGATAATATAATATTGGGCCAGATACACAATTCCGGAGGAACCTATCGATGAAAAAAGCGTTGATTACCGGCATCACCGGCCAGGACGGCTCCTATCTTGCCGAACTGCTCCTCGCCAAAGGGTATGAAGTCCATGGCATGGTGCGCCGCTCCTCCTCCTTCAACACCGGCCGCATTGATCACCTCTACCGCGACCCGCACGAAAAAGATGTGCGCATGTTCCTCCATTACGGCGATCTGAACGACGCCAGCTCCATCAACATGCTGCTGCGGGCCATCCAGCCGGACGAGATCTACAACCTCGGCGCCCAGAGCCACGTCCGGGTTTCCTTTGACGTCCCGGAATACACCGGAGAAGTTGATGCCCTCGGGGCGGTGCGTATTCTGGAAGGGATTCGCGAAACCGGTCTGAACACCCGTTTCTATCAAGCGTCATCCTCAGAACTGTACGGCAAGGTGGTTGAAACTCCCCAGAAGGAAACCACCCCCTTCTACCCCCGCTCGCCCTACGCCTGTGCCAAGGCCTACGCCTTCTACATCACCCAGAACTACCGCGAAAGCTACAATATGCATGCCTCCAACGGCATACTTTTCAACCACGAATCACCCCGCCGCGGTGAAACCTTTGTCACCCGCAAGATCACCCGAGCCGCTGCCCGCATCAAACTGGGGCTGCAGGACTGTCTCTACCTTGGCAACATCGATGCCAAGAGGGACTGGGGCTTTGCCGGTGATTATGTTGAAGCGATGTGGCGCATGCTGCAACAGGATATGGCGGAAGATTACGTCATTGCCACCGGCGAGACCTACCTGGTGCGTACTTTTGCCGAAAAAGTCTTCTCGCGTCTCGGCATGCCGCTGGCGTGGCAGGGGGCAGGCATTGAAGAAACAGGCATCGATACCGGCACCGGCACGGTCGTAATCCGCATTGACCCGAAATACTTCCGCCCTGCAGAGGTCGACCTGCTGCTGGGTGACCCGACCAAGGCAAAAACACTGCTCGGGTGGGAACCAAAAACCAGCTTCGAGCAGCTGGTGAATATGATGACCGATGCCGACTTCGCCCTCGCCGAACGCGAGAAACGCGCAGACGGGTGATACGTCTTAAGTCCGGGAATCAGAGGTCAAAAAAAGTTCTAGCTTCAGAATCCTCAGTCGTTACCCACTTATCTGGCAGTTAAAATCACTTTGTTCTTTGGATGGATTAAAGTGAGACTACTGGTGACGGTTCCTAACGTTAAGTAAAATCTCCGGTTCCCATTGACAAAACGTATCATGGGGATACCCTTAAGTTTGATTCGAAGCTATTTCTACTGACATCAAAGCTTCAAATTCAGAGTAGCGAATTTAATTCAGGGGGGAGGAGGTTTTGAACATGAAACATACTCTGCTTAACAAAATATCCAGTAGATCCGCCACCATCGGTATAATTGGTCTGGGATATGTTGGTCTGCCACTGATGCTGCGCTTTGCCGAGGCAGGTTACAAAGTCCTCGGTTTCGACCTTGATCAGCATAAAATCAAAAAATTGCTTGCCGGCCAAAGTTATATTAAACATATCCCTTCCACGGCGATTGTCGCCGCCGTTGATGCCCGGCTTTTTAACGGCACCACCGATTTTAGCCGTGCAGGCGAGGCGGATGCCCTGATTATTTGCGTCCCCACCCCCCTCAATAAATTTCGTGAGCCTGATCTGAGTTTTGTACTGAATTCTACCGATGCGCTTGTCCCGTATCTTCGCCCCGGCCAGATTATCTCTCTTGAGAGCACCACCTATCCGGGTACGACCGATGAAGAGCTGCTGCCGAGGGTTGAATCGCGTGGTCTCACGGTAGGCAAAGACATCTTCCTCGCCTTTTCACCCGAGAGAGAAGATCCGGGCAATGAAAAATTCTCTACCCGCACGATCCCCAAAGTCTGCGGCGGTGTTACGCCCGCCTGTCTCGAGGTTAGCCTGGCACTGTACGGAGCTGTTATTGATCGGGTGGTATCGGTCTCTTCTACGCGGGCAGCTGAAATGACCAAGTTGCTGGAGAATATCCACCGGGCAGTTAATATCGGCCTGGTTAACGAACTGAAGATCGTTTGTGACGCCATGGATATCGACATCCGTGAGGTGATCGATGCCGCTGCCACCAAGCCGTACGGCTTCACTCCCTATTATCCGGGGCCGGGTCTGGGGGGGAACTGCATACCGATTGACCCGTTCAATCATAGTATTGTTTGTAACCGCACGATTATATTCATCGACCGTAATAAATCGATAAAATTTTTTAAGATAATTAATTCGCTTCTCAAATTCATGCACATCCAGATGCCCCACTGCGCGAAGTAAATCCGAATGCGGGTCAGTTTTATCAATAACGCGATGAGTATATAAAACTCTGGTTTTAAATTTAAAACGATTAAAATAGTATGACCT
>JAQUCQ010000387.1 GCA_028686145.1 Desulfuromonadaceae bacterium
AAACAAATCGTTGGCAGGGGCCTTTATGCTGACGTTTGTCCTTCAGATGGCAACGGTCTATGTGCCGCAACTGAATCCCATCTTCAAAACTGAACCGTTAACGTTAAGTTAACTAGTCTTGACCATTGCCTTGTCGTCAATTGTTTTTGTTGCCGTAGAAATGGAAAAACTCTTCAAACGGCGAAGATTTCTCTTGGCAACGGCATAATGCTGGTGACGTTTTTTGAATTGAGATATGAATAATTGTAAATAAAGTTTTCAATTATTCGTCTGGTTTTGGACCTCCCCTTTTTGAGCGTCTTTTTGCAGCAGTTTTTTTGCCGTATTTTATCACAAACTGGAGAAGTGATTTTTCACGAGGAACTACGGCGGCAAATTTAATGTCGCCAATTTGGCTCCCTTCCGGTGCTGAAAGTGAGCCGCTTTTCTGAATCCCCAATAATTGGCTCGGATAGACGCTGTGGTAACCGACAATCAGGAAGCTGGTCATGCATGCAACGGCGGCATGAGTGCCAATAGTCGAACCGAACATTTCCATGGCCATGATAGAGGCAGAAATCGGCGTGTTGGCTGTTGCTGCCAACACTGCAACCATTCCGATGGCGGAAAAAGCTGCAATATTCTGCTCATGAAACAGTGTCGCGAACAGATTGCCTGCGGCCGTGCCTATAAAGAAAACGGGAGTTAGTACTCCGCCACTTCCGCCGCATCCCAAGGTGATGGCGGTGGTGACGCTTTTCCAAAAAAGCGCTCCTGCCGGAAGATGTGCTCCACTTAATCCTGCTTCAATAGTAGTTAGTCCCAAGCCCAGATAATCCTGAGAAACAAACATGCCGATTATTACCAGCAGTACGCCACCAATAAGTGCATTGGCAATCCAGTGCCGCGATATTCGTTCCAGCATTTTTTCCATGATATGTAACAATTCAATAAAAAAGAGCGCCACCAAGCCACACCAGAGTCCAAGCAGTAACATTTCAAGGAAACCCCACTCAGTCATACTAGGAGAGATGGAAATAGCAGTGTAGGGGTAGGTAATACCCAGCAAGGTTGCCACGTGATATGCGACAATACCAGCAACGAACGAAGGGAACATTACATCGTACATCATCTGCCCCAGCACCAGGACCTCTATGCCAAATAAAGCTCCGGCAACCGGCGTCCCGAAAACCGTGGCGAAACCGGCGCTGATGCCGCAGATAACAAGTTTTTTTCTGTCTTTTTCAGGTAGACGGGTAAGAGTGGCGAATACAGAGGCGAGGCCTGCTCCAATTTGCGCGCACGGCCCTTCTTTGCCTGCTGACCCTCCGCTTGCCAGGGTAACAACTGTTGCCAGCATTTTGACAGGCACAACTCTGAACGGGATACGACCCATATTCTGGTGAACCGCTTCAATGACTTTTTCAGTGCCGTGTCCTGCAGCGCCTGGAGCCAGATAGCGCACAAAAGCACTACTCATAAGCAGGAACAGCGGCAGAAGAAACTGGTAATGGGGGGTTGCTGCGGCAAAGGACGTACTCCTTTGAAGCAACATCAGGAACAGTGATGTACCACCGCCTGCAAGTACCCCAACGATCGAGGCATAAGCTGACCACTTGACGATACTGGCAAAGAGTGTGAGTTGTTCGGATACATGATCTTTCATTTGTTTGTTATACCTGTTTCTGGCTAATACACCTGTTATTTTTGAGGGTAAATGGGCGCTATTTAGTAGCCTTTTAACAACCGGCCTGTTAATTCTACAATCAATATATCTATCATACAAAGTATATATATTTCTACAAGAACATTTAAATAATCCCCCAGCACCCCTTCAACACACCTATTGACACAATAGGTTTCAACTGGTAATAATTTATAGCACAAATTATTTATAAGTCAAATTAAAAGGATGCGTCCAATGCAATCATTTATTGCAGAAGAAGTTGATAAAAAAACTGCCAGTGACCTCCAATGCAGTTTACGTGGTAAATTGATCGGCGAGATGTTTGACTGGCTTCATGGTCTGTCAAATGTTATAGATGAACAGTCACGTGAAATAGAAAAGTGGACTGGCCTTAGTAAAAACCAGGCATTAACTGTCAGGGCTGTGATGAATTCACCATCAGCTTCTGTTTCTGAGCTTGCAAAAATCATGTATCTCAATCCTGCGACCATGGTGCGGATTCTTGATCGTCTTGAGGAGCAGGAGTTCATTACCAGAACCCGTTCGAAAGAAGATCGTCGCGTCGTAAAAATCGGTGTAACGGAGAGGGGTAGAGATATTGAATTGACACTACGCACGATCACTCGTGATAGTTTGATGCACTGCTTAGAGTCAACCGATGACCATGAGCTGATGGACATGCTAAAACCTCTACAGAAACTCTCCGTCCTGTTTAATGCAGCTTATCTGCATCCATCCCAGCTACAGAATCCAGAATCACTGAAAGGAAAGTAATAAACTATGCGAATCTGGATTTTCGATTTTGACGGTACCCTTTCACCAATCGTAGCCGACCGGAACGCAGCTGTACTGCATCCAGCCTGCGCAGCTATGTTGAAAGAATTGTCTCGTTCATCAAATAATCGAGTGGCGGTTCTATCAAGCCGAAAGTTTGAGGATATACTGCCGCGAGTGCCGCTCGACAATGTCATTATTGGTGGTAATAGCGGAATGGAGTGGCAATTGCCGGGGAAAATCAGAGTATCACCGGGAACCGGCAAAGAAAAGACACTACAGACCCGTCGTCAGGAGTTGATGCCTTTGATTGAAACGCTTGGCAATAAACCGGGGATAGAAATTGAGGATAAACAATGGTCAGTTGCCATTCATCTCAAGAAGTCTGAACAGGCAGGGCAGGAAAATGCTATCAACGCAATTACCACATGGGCAGAGCGTGAAAATATTCCGTTGCATCGTGGCCCGAATGTACTTGAAATCCAACTACTAGCCGGTTTTAATAAGTCAGTTGGTGTATCTTTTCTGGCTGATCTTCTCAAGGTAGATACACAGAAAGATTCCCTAATCTATGCGGGTGACGATGAAAACGATGCCGTTGCCATGAAATGGGTGCTTCTGAATGGAGGGACAGCCATCATGGTCGGTTCGAGACTTGATGTGCCGGAAGCCGATTATGTGCCTGACCAGCAGACTCTTGTGGACATGGTCAGAATGCTTCAGAAACAATAAAAACAAGCATATTTAAACCTTTAAAAAGTAAGCACAATCTGTTTGCATGCACTATCTGTTTTAGCGCAATGTTTGCGCTTGGGGAGAAGCAC
>JAQUCQ010000388.1 GCA_028686145.1 Desulfuromonadaceae bacterium
ACTGATTCTATCGGATAATCCCCAGAAGCCGTTTCTGCTGAAAGCATGATGGCATCTGTACCATCGATGATTGCGTTGGCTACATCAGAGGTTTCAGCCCTGGTAGGGCGCGGATTGCGAATCATGGAGTCGAGCATCTGGGTTGCTGTTATGACCGGCTTACCAGCCTTATTGCAGGCCTGAATAATCTTTTTCTGATAGATCGGCACCTTTTCCGGTTCAATCTCGACACCCAAGTCACCGCGCGCCACCATAACGGCATCAGTTGCTTCGAGGATTTTTTTAAAATTACGGAGCGCCTCCGGTTTCTCGATTTTAGCCACAACCGGAGTGTCTTTTCCTTTCGAAGCGATAATATACTTGATTTGTTCGATATCTTCGGCGGTCCGCACAAACGAAAGGGCAATAAAATCGACACCTGCTTCAAGCGCAAAATCAAGATCAACCAAATCCTTTTCAGTAAGGCAGGGGGCTGAAACATTCACTCCCGGAAGATTGATCCCCTTATTATTTTTAAGGAGCCCGCCGGTGACGACCAAACAGCGCACCAGTTCACCTTCAAGAGCGATAACTTTCAGTTCCAACAACCCGTCATCCAACAGGATTCTTGATCCTGGATGTACATCGTGCGGAAGAGATCTATATATAGTCGGGATAACACCGTCACTGCCAAGTACGTCATCAGTGGTAATAACAACGTCCTGTCCTTTGACAAGCACCATCGCCTCTCCTGCCATTTTTCCAGTCCTGATTTTCGGTCCCTGAAGGTCACCAAGGATACCTACCTGACGGCCCAGCTTATCCGACATCTGTCGGATGGTGTGGATCAATTCCAGCTTCTGGGAGTTTTCACCATGTGAAAAATTCAGCCTAAAGATGTCAGTACCGGCCTTCATTAATTTTTGAATCATTTCCGGCGAGGAACTCACCGGTCCGACAGTCGCCACAATCTTGGTTTTACGGGAAGTCCTTGGCATTATAACTCCTTATGAGATTGTGCTGTTTTTACTGGGTACAAACAGGCCATGATGTGAGGATAAACTCTTATCCGGAAAAACTCAGACATGTATCGACTCTTTATGAACGTCCAGCGCCGCTTCCCGAATCGCTTCCGGAAGAGTTGGGTGGGCATGGCAAATCAGAGCAATATCACGAGCCGTCCCACCAAAGCTCATTACCGTAGCAGCTTCTGCAATCAAATCAGAAGCTCGCGGGCCAACGATATGTACACCAAGAATCCGGTCATTTTCCTGATGTGCAAGAATTTTGACAAAACCCTCCGTCTCATCCATGCAACGTGCCCGTCCGAGAGCGGCAAAATTGAAGCGGCCGCTGCGGTACGGTATACCGCCAGATTTAAGCTGTTCCTCCGTTGCACCCACACCCGAAGCTTCCGGCCATGTATAGACCGCCCCCGGAATGAACTCATATTCCACTTTTGTTGACATACCCGCAATCCGTTCTACACAGGCGACACCCTCTTCAGAGGCCTTGTGAGCAAGCATGGGACCGGCAACTATGTCTCCAACAGCATAAATCCCCGGTACTGTGGATTGATACGAATCATCTATAACGACTCTGCCCGATTCATCCAACCCGACACCAACTGCCTCCAAGCCGAGACCTGCGGTCAAAGGTTTCCGTCCAACAGCAACCAATACGTTGTCGCAATCGACCTCTTCGCTCCCGGTTCCTGAATTAAACTGGACAATTGCTTTGGAACCGATCCGGCGCACGCCGGTAATGCGGGTTCCCAGCTTGAACTGGATTCCCTGTTTGCGCAATGACCGATAAAGCGTTTCCGCCGCCTGACGATCCATATTCGGCAGAATCTGCGGCAGCATTTCCATCACCGTGACTCGGGCACCCAGTCGCCGCCAGACAGAACCAAGCTCAAGCCCGATAAAGCCGCCACCAGCCACAACCAGATGTTCCGGCACGTGGTCAAAAGAGAGCGCTTCGCGCGCGCTTACGACAACCTGGCCGTCAAAGGGAATACCCGGAAGACCAGACGCTTCGCTGCCGGTCGCAAGAATCACCTTTGGAGCAGTAAGACGTATATTAGAGGGGGAGGAAGCTGCTTCAAGAAGGCTTTGCTGGCCCTCTGATACAGGCGGCGGAACTGCCGGTGCAACCTCAACCTGATGCTGACCGGCGGAATTGACACCCTTCAAAATTCCAGTGCCGTGGAATCTCTCAATTTCATTTTTCTTTAACAGATAGGCAATACCATCGGTCAGCTTCTTGACCACATCCTCCTTGCGCAGCA
The DNA here is from genome assembly GCA_028686145.1 of Desulfuromonadaceae bacterium. Taxonomy (GTDB): domain Bacteria; phylum Desulfobacterota; class Desulfuromonadia; order Geobacterales; family Pseudopelobacteraceae; genus JACRCG01. The sequence continues at coordinate 2,270 of JAQUCQ010000388.1, forward strand.
TCATGGTATCCAGATCAAGACGCGGAGGATCGATAGCTATACCGTGCAGCGCAAACTTGTCCCGTGACATGGAGAAAAGTTCGCTGGAGTCCAACAGGGCCTTACTGGGGATACACCCTTCGTTAAGACAAACGCCGCCTGATGTGGCACGTTTTTCAACTACGGCAACTTTCATTCCGAGCTGGGATGCACGGATTGCCGCCACATAGCCACCCGGCCCAGCGCCGATAATTATCAGATCGTAAATCTGCTCGGACATTTTAAAGCCTCCTATATAATATCAATATATTCATTTAGCCTTCCAGCAACAACTCTTCCGGCTCTTCAATGTATTCCTTAATCTTTTTCAGGAACCCGACCGCTTCACGACCGTCGACAATTCGGTGATCATAGGAAAGCGCCAGGTACATCATAGGCCGGATCACAATCTGGCCGTCGCGCACTACCGGCCGATCCTGGATAGCATGCATGCCCAGCACGGCGCTCTGGGGAGGATTCAGTATCGGCGTGGAAAGCATCGACCCATACACACCACCGTTACTGATAGTAAAGGTTCCCCCCTCCAGATCCGAGATGACCAGATGATTAGTTTTGATCTTCTCTGCAAAAGCAGTAATAGTCTGATCAATTTCATACATTTTAAGCTGGTCGGCATTACGCAGAACCGGCACTACCAGCCCCTTGTCACTGCCAATGGCAACACCAATATCATAAAAATGGTGATAGACAATATCGCCGCCATCAATGCGGGCATTCACCAACGGGTACTCTTTAAGTGCTTCTATACACGCCTTGACAAAAAAAGGCATATACCCGAGGGCAACTCCGTGACGTTGCAGAAAATGCTCACGATAGGTACCACGCAGTGTCTTGACGTGCGACAGGTCGGCTTCATTGAAAGTCGTCAGCATGGCAGTCTGCTGACGAGCTGCCACAAGACGCTCGGCGATCCGTTTGCGTAGAGGCGACATCGGTCGACGCTCTTCACGACC
>JAQUCQ010000389.1 GCA_028686145.1 Desulfuromonadaceae bacterium
TCGGACGTGCCCACCCCCCCTGACGGTGCCAGCGAAGAAAATACACTGAAGCGATGATTGTGATAATTGAAATCAGTAGTAACGGCGGAAGGTTAAGGATTTGCGGGATAGTAACGTTCCCTCTGGACAAGGTTGTTGCTGAAGCGATGGAAACCCACCACGGATATATTTCCGCATAGAGGGCGCTGCCGATGATAAGCCCGGCAAAGGCAACAGCGCTCAGAACGCTGCCGGCGCCCATCTTGTAGAGCGTGCCGACAACACAGCCACCGGCCAAAACCATGCCGATGCCGAAGAAAAAACCACCGATTACGTTAGTCAGGGATGGTGATCCGATCAGGGGGAACGGATACAAGGAAAGGAGCCCCAGATAACGTGCCAGTTCAAATAACACCATACTGCTGATAATCAGGAGTAAAAGGGTGCGAAGTTTAAGGAGTGATCTGAAGAGAAAGAAGTCGCGGAACATCCCGGCAATGCAGAAGTCGGAACGATGCATAATGAAACCGGCGACCAGGCCAATGAGCAGACCAGAAATCAGCATAAAAAGAATAGTAAAAGCATTCATTTTAGTTTTTCTCCGACGGAAGTGCATAGCATGCCACATAATTTCTTTTAGAGGAATTGTTTTTAATTTTTCCCTCATTTCAGTAAAAGCTTTACAATTTACCCAATCCATCTACACTAAAAGATAGAGATCGACAGAGGCGGAAAGCGTTTTCCACCCTTCCACACTGCTAAGTGCTTATGCCGCGTATATATCGGTTTTGATGGTTTTTCACGAATCAACGCACGGATTTAAGTGCACGGGAAAGGAGGCGACACTTATGGCTCGTTTTTACGATGCAACAAATAGTTCTGACTTGGAGCGGGTTGAAGGCTTACTGAAAAAAAACGGCATAGTATATACACTGCGGGTTTTCGAAGACGACATGGCTCTTCTAAAGGAAATCCAGGTAGCAGAAGAGGATCTAAACGCTGCTGAGAAAGCCGTAGAGGGCAAGTCTTGCCGCGATAACTAGACGTATTGCAGAGACCTAAAAGGAGCTGATCCGCTGATATCGTCTTTTCTGACCAGTACTCTGAATCGGGCCAGCCACAGCAGCGACAGGAGCGACAGGAGACACACTACATGAGCAGCGAGACCGGCTTTTCCAGAGTTGAGCGTAATTCTGCAAGGAAAGAAGCAGCGTATGCACCGTCAACAGCACGATGATCACTTGAAAGAGTGACCCGCATAGTGGCTGCTACAGCAAGCTGCCCGTTGCGTACAACCGGCCTCTCAATTACTGCGCCAACGGCTAGGATGCCGGTCTGTCCAGGCATAATAAGAGCAGTAAATTCATCTACTCCATACATTCCCAGGTTCGAAACAGAGAAAGATCCTTCAGCCATCTCTTCAGAGGTAAGCCGACCGCTCCGGCTTTTTTCGGCCAGACGAGAGGACTCGGCCTGAATTTCGGCAATCGACAGACGCTGGCATTGCCTGACAGCCGGCATCTGCAGCCCGGCGGACGTTGACACTGCAAAGTTGATATGAACATCCTTACTATCCGCAATAGCATTGGAACAAAGACGTGGGAATTTCAACAATGTACTGGCACAAGCCTTGATCACCAAGGCATTGTAACTGATAGGACGACGGTCTTCCTTTAGCTCGCGAATGATTTCACGGCACGCTCCCATATCAATTTCAATGGTTACGGAGAAGTGAGGTATTGTTTGCCATGAACGGGTAACAGTGGTGGCGATAGCCTGTCGCATCGAAGTTGGCATGGTATCCTTCATCGATGCTCCCGGCATCTCCGCCGAAGGAGTTATGGACGGAGCTGCAATGTCATGCTTTTCTTGTTGCTGTCCGGCGAAGGCTGTAAAATCCTCAAGAGTAATCCTCCCTTCCGGACCGCTGTGTTGCACCTGCTCCAAATCAATGCCCTGTTCACGCGCCAAACGGCGCACCAGCGGTGATGCTTTCTCATGTGTCATCTCAGTCTCGAATATCTTCTCACGATGAGATATGGCAGCCTCAGGCACCACCGGTGGTGATGATATTTCCTCTATTTCTGGTGTTGATGACCGGGCTTCCGGCGTCGGGGCACCAGACGGAGTGGCCGTAGCTGATTCGGCAATTTCACCCACTTCTCCGATCAGGCCGAGTACGGTTCCAACCGGAACATTTTCTCCACCGTTTACCATGGTTTTAATCAGAATGCCCGAAGCAAAGGCTTCCAGTTCCATGGTTGCCTTGTCAGTTTCCACTTCGCCAATAATATCGCCCCGCTCAATATGGTCCCCAATATTTTTTTTCCAGCAGGCAAACAGCCCCTCAGTCATAGTGTCGGATAACTTGGGCATGATGATTTCAGTAGCCATGAATTCTCCTCTATACAAATTAAAACCGGATTCGTGCGTTAACAGAAATACTATTCTGTCTTATTGTGCAGGAAATAATTGCTGGACCACTAAAATGCGCCAGACATGGCATTCCTTACCGCCTGCAGGATTGAGTCGGTCTGTGGAATGCAGATTTTTTCAATCTTACGTGAATAGGGCATGGGTACATCAAGACCGGATACTCTTATGACCGGTGTTTTGAGAATGTCGAAGCAGTGTTCATATATTCGCGAGGTAATTTCAGCCCCCAGACCGCACGTACGCCAGCACTCCTCCACCACCACTGCGCGCCCGGTTTTGCGGATCGAGGCCAGGATGGTTTCCTCGTCCAGGGGGGCTAGACTGCGCAGATCTATGACTTCACATAAAATTCCCTCTTTCGCCAGTTCCTCCGCCGCTTGCAGGGCCAGCACGGTCATGCGAGCATAGGCCACGATGGTTATATGTTCCCCGAGTCGTTTCACATCGGCCAGACCAATCGGTATAAGATATTCCGGATCTTCCGGCACCTCACCCTTGCTGTTGTAGAGCAACTCGTGCTCCAGAAAGACAACCGGGTTGTTGTTGCGAATGGCGCTTTTAAGCAGACCCTTGGCGTCTGCCGGAGTGGACGGATAGAGAACGTACATGCCGGGACAGTGCATAAAGTAAGTTTCGAGGCTCTGGGAGTGCTGGGCTCCCAGTTGGCTGCCGCCTCCACCCGGCATGCGGATTGTCATGGGAAGTGAGGTCTGGCCTCCGAACATGGAGCGAATCTTGGCCATATGATTGATGATCTGATCCATGGCCAGCAGGGCAAAGTTCACCGTCATTAATTCTGCCACCGGCCTCAAGCCCCCCATTGCTGCCCCGATCGAGACACCAATG
>JAQUCQ010000390.1 GCA_028686145.1 Desulfuromonadaceae bacterium
GGCAAAAGCGGCCAGCGTGAAGCGGAAGGCGTCGGTACCGTACTGGTCGATAACCGGCAGCGGGTCGATTACGTTTCCTTTTGATTTTGACAGCTTGTGCCCCTGGGCATCGCGCACCAGAGCATGGATGTAAACATCCGTGAAAGGGACTTCGTCCATGAAATGCAGTCCCATCATCATCATACGTGCGACCCAGAAAAAGAGGATGTCGAAGCCGGTCACCAGACAGGCGGTCGGGTAGAATGTTTTCAGTTCGGCGGTCTGTTTCGGCCACCCCATCGTAGAGAAAGGCCAGAGAGCTGATGAAAACCAGGTGTCCAGCACATCGGTTTCCTGGCGAAGTTCGTCGCTGCCGCATTTTGAGCATGTGGTCGGCGCTTCCATCGCGACGGTTATTTCGCCACAATGATCGCAGAACCAGGCCGGGATGCGGTGGCCCCACCAAATCTGGCGCGAGATGCACCAGTCGCGGATATTTTCCATCCAGTCATAATAAGTGTTTTCCCACTGTTTGGGGAGAATGCGGGTTTTCCCACTCTTCACGGCGTCAAGAGCGCGCTCGGCCAGTGGCGCCACTTTTACATACCATTGCAGGGAAAGATACGGCTCGACCACGGTCTTGCAGCGGTAGCAGCCACCCACCGACATCGGGTGATCATCGATCTTTTCCATGAGACCGGCGGCTTCCAGTTCGGCTACGAGACGTATGCGGGCGGCAAAACGGTCCATCCCCTCATACTGGTGCCCGGCTGCGTTGATGATGCCGGACTCGTCGAGAACGTTGATTTTGTCCAGACCATGGCGCAGGCCGACTTCAAAGTCATTGAAATCGTGGGCCGGGGTAATTTTGACCACGCCGGTGCCGAACTCGCGGTCGACATAGTCATCGGCGACAACTGGGATCTCGCGGTTCACGAGCGGTAGCAGCACCTTTTTTCCAACCAGATCGCTGTACCGTTCGTCTTCAGGATGCACAGCAACAGCGGAATCTCCCAACATTGTTTCCGGGCGGGTTGTTGCGACGACCACAAAGCGTCCCGGCTCGCCAACTACCGGGTAGCGGATGTACCAGAGATGTCCTTTGTGATCTTCATGCTCGACCTCGATATCGGAAAGAGCGGTGTGGCAACGGGGGCACCAGTTGATCAGACGGTTGTCGCGGTAGATAAGGCCATCTTCGTACAGTTTTACAAAAACGGTACGCACCGCTGTGGAGAGCCCTTCATCCATCGTGAAACGTTCGCGCTCCCAGTCGCACGATGCACCAAGGCGTTTCAGCTGGCCGATGATCTGGCCGCCGGATTCCGCCTTCCACTTCCAGACCCGCTCGATAAAGGCTTCGCGCCCCAGGTCATGACGGTCCTTACCTTCGGCGGTCAGCTGCCGTTCGACAACGTTCTGGGTGGCGATACCAGCATGGTCGGTGCCCGGCATCCAGAGGACATTATAGCCCTGCATCCGTTTCCAGCGGCAGAGGATGTCCTGCATGGTATTGTTGAGGGCATGGCCCATGTGCAGGGCACCGGTCACGTTTGGCGGAGGTATTACTATCGAGTATGGTTTTTTGTCCGATGTGGCGGCGGCATGGAAGTAGCCCTTAGTTTCCCACTCGGTGTACCATTTTTTTTCGACATCATGAGGTTCGTACCCCTTGGCGAGTTCTTTAGACATGCTATAATCCTTTTATCAAGTATTCTGAGCGTATTCATATACTACTGTTGGCTGATTCAGGTCAAGCGCGCTCTTGGGACTGAGGGGGTAATTAATTTTCGGTTGGTCGACGATGTAAAAATTACACCCTGTCGTCGCCCGGATAGTATATGTGTTATACACAATCGTACTGCCACTTTACGGAGAGCTCCATGTCAAAACAGAAAAAAATGGCCATTAGTGCTGCCGCAATTATTGTGCTGCTGCTTGTTTTCAGCGTGACCATCCTGCCGATACTCGTCAAGAACAAGGCTATAGAGGCTATCCATCAAGCGACCGGGCGAACGGTTCATATAGAATCGGTATCGATAAATCCCTTCTCCGTGGCGGTCAGCATCAAAAAATTTGCCATTGAAGAAAAGGGAGGTGGTCCCTTTGTTTCATTTGCCGGTCTCCGTGCAAATATCAGTCTGGCATCCATCTACAAACGGGCCCTGATACTTTCCGAGGTTACTCTGGAGTCCCCCTCGATCAGCATAGCCCGCACCGCCCCCAACCGCTACAGTTTTACGGATATTATAGAACGCCAGCAGGCACAAAAAAAGCCGGAGTCACAGAAACCGCTGCTTTTTTCCATTAACAATATAACTGTTTCCAACGGTACGGTTGATTTTAACGACCAGGCTGTGGACGGTGGCAGGAAGCACACAGTCCGTAATATGGAGATCGCTGTCCCGTTTATCAGCAATATTCCGTATTTGATGGAGAAATATACCGATCCAAAGTTTTCCGCGGTAGTTGACGGTGCCCCTCTCAGCTTTGCCGGTAAGGTCAAGCCGTTCAGCACGTCCATGGAAACGGAAGTAACCATTCACCTTGATCACCTCAATCTGCCGCGGTTAATGGCATATTCACCCCAGCTTCCCCCGATTGAACTGGCAACGGGAATGTTGGGTGTCAATATGAATGTGAATTATCGTATCTCTGCCGACAAGGTGCCGGAGTTGCAAATCAAGGGGCAAGCCAGGCTGGATAATATTGCCGTAACTATGAAAGACGGCTCGCCTTTGATGAAACTCCCTGCTCTGGAAGTAAACGCCTCGAAACTGGAGGTGTTTGCCCGGATATTCGAATTTGAGGCGATCACTCTGGACGGTCTGGAGCTGTTTGTAAGCCGGGATGCAAAAGGACAATGGATGTATGAGCGGTTGCTGGCACAGAAAAAAGCAGACGCACCGGTGGAAAATGCCCCTGGCCAAAAAGACGAGCCGGTTAAGGCGGGGCGACAGCCGCTTGTCCAGGTTTCTGTTCTGGCTGTTACCAACGGTCACGTCCACCTCGCTGATGCTGTGCCCAAAGGCGGTTACAGGGGTTCATTGGACGATATCGATTTCAAAATGAAGCACTTTACCACTGCTGCGGATAAACCAGCTGAATATAACCTGTCCCTCCAGATGGGTAATAACACGGCACTCTCCTCCGGCGGCAGCTTCTCGGTTGCTCCCCTGGTTGTAAAATCTTCACTCAAACTGACCGGCTTGAACCTGCAGAGCGGGTGGCCCTACCTTGCCAAGTTCCTGACGGTACCGCTCAAGGGCATACTTGATCT
>JAQUCQ010000391.1 GCA_028686145.1 Desulfuromonadaceae bacterium
GGAAGAGTCGCTTCGGGCAGGTGTGGATATTATCGATATTGTCTGTCGGGGTGAATTCGATTACTCCATTAAGGAACTCTGTGAAGGGCGCGAGTGGAAACGGGTGGATGGTATCAGCTTTTTAAAGGACGGGAAGGTTACCAATACCCCGGACCGCCCTCCGATAGCCGATTTGGATGCGCTCCCTTTTGTGGCACCAATATATAAACGGGATCTCCCGATTGCGGAGTATATCATTCCGCATTTCAAAAATCCTTATGTTTCGATCTATTCTAGTCGAGGCTGCCCCTCTCACTGCATCTACTGCCTCTGGCCGCAAACATTTTCCGGGCGCACCATGAGGGTTCGCTCGCCTCAGAATGTGTATGAAGAGATTAAATGGATTGTCGACAATATTCCTGAGATGCGCGAGCTTTCATTTGACGACGATACTTTCACTGCTGACCGGAAACATGCCCGCGAAATTGCCGGTTTGATCAAGCCGCTCGGAATTTCCTGGACGATCAATGCCCGCGCCAACACCGATTATGAAACGTTGAAAACGCTTCGTGAAGCCGGATTACGGCATGTTGTGGTCGGTTTTGAAAGTGGCAATGACCAGATCCTGAAGAATATCAAGAAAGGGGTTACGGTTGCCCAAGCGGTACAATTTGCCAAGGATTGTAAAAAACTGGGGCTGTCGATCCATGGCGCGTTCATTATGGGCTTGCCGGGTGAGACAAAAGAGACAATCCGTCAAACGATTGATTTTGCCAAACAGCTTGATCTGAATTCGATTCAGGCTTCACTGGCATCGCCCTATCCCGGGACGGAGTTTTATTCTCTTTGCATCAAGGAGGGGTGGATTTCTTCGGATAGTTTTCTCGATGCCAGCGGTCATCAGAAGTGCGTTATCAATTATCCAAACCTCTCCAATACGGAAATATTCAACTCGGTCGAGGAGTTCTATAATAAATTCTATTTCCGTCCGAAGTACATTGCCCGCAGTATTGGCCGGATGATACTCGATGGTGATGAGCGCAGGAAGCTGCTCAAGGAGGGGAAACAGTACCTCGAATATATGCGAAAACGGAAAGATTCCTGCTCGGATTGTAAATGAAACAACTGATTATCACTTCCGACGACTTTGGGCTTTCCCGTGGCGTTAATCGGGCGGTCGAACAGGGGTGGGATAACGGGCTTCTAACCGGTGCCTCGATCATGCCGGGTGCGGCAGCATTTGGTGAGGCGGTGAAAATTGCTCGGCGCAATCCCGGTCTGCAGATCGGACTGCATTTGACGCTCGTACAGGGCCATGCGGTGCTGCCTCCGAGTTCAATCCCATCGATCGTGGATGCCAGCGGTAACTTTACCGATAATGCCGTCATGGCCGGTATCCGTTATTTTTTTGATCGTGGCCTCTACTGCCAGCTGAAACGGGAGATAGAGGCTCAAATTAAAAAAGTGCTTGATGCCGGTATTCCGCTGACGCACATTGATGGGCACCTCAACATCCATCTGCACCCGACGGTATTCAGAATTCTGGTTGAACTGATGCCGCATTATGGTATTACCAGCTTTCGCCTGGCGCAGGAGCGCCTTTCTCACAATCTGCGCTTTGACCGTGAACGGAAATTAGGCAAGGCTCTTGAAAAACTGATTTTCAGTTTCCTGACTGACCACGCTTTGCCAGAGCTTGACCGGATCGGAGTTCAGTATGCTTCTGAGGTTAAAGGGGTGTTAAATTCGGGGCGGATGACGGAGGAATATATCCTTAACATCGTCGACGGGCTGCGGGATGGCCTGACGGAAATCTATTTTCATCCGGGGATTTTACCGGATGTTGAGATCAGCCGCCGCATGCCGGATTATCGCCATCAGGAAGAACTGGCTGCCATTATGAGCCCGCTCGTCAGACAGCGACTGCAGGAACTGCACATACAGGTACGAAACTATCGCGGAGAGGTAAAATGCTGAAGACGCTGGTCGTTATGTTACTAGCAATATCTGCCGGGGCAATCGGTGATATCTTTCTGACGCAGGGGATGAAGAGTACCGGTGATATTTCAGCGATGAGCCTTCGGCAGATTGTTGACACGGTATTCAAAGCCTTGAGCAACTGGCGCCTGGTCCTTGGTACAGCGATGCAGGCGATATATTTTGGTCTTTGGCTGGCGGTGCTGTCGTGGGAGGACCTTTCGGTGGCTTTGCCGCTTCAGGCGCTCAGTTACCTGGTGGTCGCTTTTCTGGCGCAGTGGATTCTTGGAGAAAACGTCAGCGGTATGCGCTGGGCCGGTATCTGTTTGATCTGTGCCGGTGTCGCATTGGTGACGAAAAGCAGCGTAAGCTAGTATCTAAGAGGGGAGGGATAAAATGTTGAATGTGCGCAAAATCGCTTTTATAGGCGGCGGCAACATGGCCGAAGCAATTATACGGGGGCTGTTACGTGAGGAAGTTGGCGTTGGAATTTGTGTAGCGGAAATTAATCCCGCACGGCGGGATGAGCTTATGACACGATTTCCGAACGTTCGGATTATTGGTGATGCGGCAGAAGCGGCACAGTGGGGCGAGGTTGTCATACTGGCGGTCAAACCGCAGCAGGCTGACAGTGCCCTCGACCTGATTGAGCCGGTTGTAACTCCGGAAAAACTGGTGATTTCAATCATGGCCGGAATTCCGAGCCCGAAAATAGAGGCGAATCTGGCTCCCGGCTGTCGCGTCATACGTGCGATGCCCAATACTCCGGCGTTGATTGGAGTCGGAGCAACAGCCGTCTGCTCCGGCCGCAAAGCATCTGCGGATGACTTGGATCTTGCCCGTCAGATCTTTGCTTTGACCGGAATCGCCGTTTCCGTAGATGAAAAACTGATGGATGCAGTCACCGGCCTTTCCGGCAGCGGACCCGCCTACATTTTTACTTTCATCGAGGCGCTGTCTGATGCCGGTGTCAAAAACGGCTTGCCGCGTGATGTCTCGACCCAATTAGCTGCCCAGACGGTGCTTGGTGCCGCCCCATGTCCAAAACCGGCAATATGTCTTCATCAATCTGCTGGAACCGCCGATCCTGGCATGCATCGCCGCCTTGATCTGCAGAGGCTCATGGGGCATGGAATATGTGTTCATGGAGAACAAGAACCTGAGCAATTTTTTCTTTATCAGTGTTGTGGTGGCCATCTTCCTGGGCATGAGCATCAGCGCCGAGGAAATCAACCGGGACCGGAAAGTGCTGAATCGCGAGCGGTTGCTCCACTTGAACTGGAC
>JAQUCQ010000392.1 GCA_028686145.1 Desulfuromonadaceae bacterium
CTCGTGAATCAAGATCGTACCCTTCCATATGTTCAAACTCTTCCACCGCCGTACCATAGCGCTCCAGAAGAGCTGCCATTTCATCATCGGACTGCGGCTCACACATGGCCGCCTCCATTTCCTTCATTTCAGCCGCCAGCCGTACAGTAGACCCGCAGGTGGCCATAACTTCCTCAAGTGCCGACCGCCCTTGCATTTCGCCGACATCTTGGGAAAAATAACCAATAGTTGTGTTTTTGGGAAGTATCACTTCTCCCGTATCAGGCTCTTCTTCTCCGGCAATAATGCGAAAAACCGTCGTTTTCCCAGCACCATTTGGTCCAACCAAACCGGTATGTGTACCAGGCAGGATCTGGCAGGATGCATCACGAAACAGAATCTGTGAACCGTGCTGTTTGGATATATTTGACAACTGAACCATTTTGAAAGCTTCCTCTTTTTATAATTAAAATCAATATGTTATTGTCACCATTTCATGACCTGTCAGAGTGTGATCAGCCAAACGTAAGGGGTCATTCCATAATTCCAGCCGAGGCAGAGCCTTCTGTAGCCGGAGAAAAGGAGCCCTTCCCCACCGCTGCAGAGAATTATCGGCGCCTTCAGAACCATTGAACCATCATTTTGCAGAACATCCTCCATCCGGGAATAGTTTTTCCGGTATCCCCGTTTCGCACGGGCAAGGAACGTCTGATAATCACCATAGCTGTGATATGAAAGTGCAACCGGAATTTTTCCAATAGTCGCTGAACGCGGATAAGAAACCAGTGCCCCGTCATTAAAACAGGAAACCATTTGTTCCCATGTAACAGCATGAGAGCGGTACCACTCTTGCTTTGCCGGATGATTAAAAAACTCCCAGCGTTCTTCTTCAATGTCGGGCTGAATCCAGGTAATACTGAGTGTTGAACGCGAAATCATGGCGTCTCCGCTGTACAAAAAACCACAGGGATAGAGCCTTCCCTGTGGTCAGTTATGAAGAGCATTTACCCAGGCTACAGACTCAGGTCTGCATGCCCATGGTATAGTTCATCCCGCTCCCGCGATACGTCCGCACTCTCCAGAAACTCTTCAAACCCCATGGTGCGATCAATAACGCCCCCGGGAGTTATTTCGATAATCCGATTGGCAACAGTTGAGACAAATTCATGGTCATGTGAAGCAAACAAAATCACTTCGCTAAACGCAATCATGCCGTCATTAAGGGCAGTGATCGATTCCAGATCCAGATGGTTGGTCGGTTCATCTAGGATAAGTACATTGGCGCCGGAAAGCATCATGCGTGACAACATACAACGAACCTTTTCTCCACCGGAAAGGACTGTCGTTTTTTTCATCGCTTCTTCACCTGAAAAAAGCATTCTGCCGAGGAAACCGCGCGCAAAGGTTTCACCTTCAGTTGGGGGTGAAAACTGACCTAGCCATTCGATAAGGGTCATCTCACGCTCAAAGTACTGGCTGTTCTCCTTGGGGAAATACGCAGTGGAGATGGTAATGCCCCAACGGAAACTGCCACTGTCCGGTTCCAACTCTCCGGCCAGAATCTGGAATAGAGTCGTCCGGGCAAGAGTGTTTGCCCCAACAAAGGCTATTTTGTCCCCCTTACGCACAATCAAATCCAAATTATCCAACACCTTGACTCCATCAATCTCTTTGGTCAGGCCCTGGATTTCCAGAATGATGTCGCCACATGCCCGTTCCGGCTTAAAGACTACATGCGGATACTTTCGCGATGAAGTCGGCATATCCTCCAGGGTAAGTTTATCAAGTAGCTTCCGGCGCGATGTTGCCTGTTTTGCCTTAGACGCATTTGAACTAAACCGTTGGATAAACGCTTTAAGTTCATCTGCTTTTTCAGATACTTTACGGTTTTCGTTCTGCTTCTGCTTTAAGTTTAACTGGCTGGCGTGATACCAAAAATCATAATTTCCGACATAAATCTGAATGCGACCGAAATCAATATCAGCCGTATGGGTACAGACCTGATTAAGAAAATGTCGGTCATGGGACACGACAATAACTGTGTTGGGAAAACGGAAGAGAAATTCCTCGAGCCATTGTATTGATTTCAGGTCAAGGTTATTTGTCGGTTCGTCCAGCAGGAGAACATCCGGATTTCCAAACAAGGCTTGTGCCAGCAAGACGCGTACCTTATCGCCAGCTTCAAGCTCTTTCATCTGTTTGGTCCGCAGTTCTTCCGGGATACCGAGACCGTTCAGAAGTACGGCTGCCTCGGATTCGACTTCATAGCCATTCATTTCAGCAAAATCACTCTCAAGCTCGGCGGAGCGAACCCCGTCCTCTTCAGTAAACTCAGCCTTGGAATAGATTGCCTCACGTTCTGTCATGACTTCATATAATCGTTTGTGCCCCATAATGACGGTATTAAACACAGTCTCCTCATCGAAAGCAAACTGGTCCTGACGGAGTACCGCTATTCGCTCTCGGGGGCCGACTATTACTTCACCCTTGTCGGCATCAAGTTCACCGGCGAGAATTTTGAGAAAAGTCGACTTCCCTGCCCCGTTGGCACCGATCAATCCATAACAGTTACCGGGAGTAAACTTGATATTAACATCCTTGAAGAGTACTCGTTTACCATAAGAAAGGGTGATATTTGACGCTGCAATCATGCTGTTCTGGTGCTCCTTTTTAGTAAGTTGAAGGTTATTCAGCCCATTTTGGGATACGTACATGCATTGAGTAGCACACGTATTCACTTTACCTAGGTTAAGTAAATAAAAAACCACAGGGCATGGTGACCTCTGTGGTTCACGAACTATTGAATGTTATCACAAGTTTTCACTATGGGGCAATACATTTCAGATTTGCATACAACGAGACACACGAATCTGCCTGCCTGTATAGGATCTTCCATCGGATTGACTTTTAACTACCTGTAATGGTATTCAGGTCATGCATTTCATTAAGCCCTGATAAACAGGATAAGTGCGTTAACGAAGTCATTTTCTGCACAGGAACCGCAGAAACAGACTTCTATATTACTAAGGAGTTTCCGTGTCAAAAAAACATCACCGCATATTCACTTTCGTATCAAAATATCCACGCCTGATACTCACTCTTGCTCTCTTTTTTTCCAGCATCTCAGTAGTCTATACAATAAGAAATATGGAATTTCTGACCGGCCGCGACGATCTGATGCCAAGGAACGCTCCTTTTCAGGTTGATTACCGTGCATACCGTTCTGAGTTTGGCGCTCAGGAAGAAATTGTGGAAGTTA
>JAQUCQ010000393.1 GCA_028686145.1 Desulfuromonadaceae bacterium
ATCAAGTATAATTGCCGGTCATATTCAAGTCCTTTAATAAACAATATCCTTGACACAAGATTCTCATAGTCATATCTCTTACTCAAACTACTTATACTGCAAAATGCTATAGCGACATCACTGGGAGAGCTACCTTCATTATTGATACAATATCTTAATACGCGTTTAAATTCGCACCATAATACATAAAAATGTCCCATGTTTCTCAAGCGTCTATTGATGTCAACACTGACGCAGCTCGGCTTCTTCACCACACAAACGAATCTTTCGGAATGTTCGAAATAACCAATTCCTTACCCCGAACATTAAATCTGGCATTATGCTGAATATCGTACTCAGTCATAAGGTACTGCTTATAGATATCTCGTATTAGTTCGCAGTCATCATAAGTAATAGTCCAAGGAATGCCCTTTAGATGTTCCTTTATTACTTGTTCAAGATTTCTATGATCAGACTCTTTAAAGTAATTTGTATAAAGTTGACTACCTTTAACAACATATGGAGGGTCAATATTGAAAAATGCAGTGTTTTTTTCAATATTTAAACGGTTGATAATCAAATCACTTGCATCGCAGTTATACAACGAAATATTATTTTCCAGCAATGCAATATTCACAATTTTCTTCTTTATCTCTTCCTTATTGAATCGGCAGTCAAGTTTATATGTGCCACTCTGCATGGCTCCGCCAATTGGTCCACCTTTAATAACGCCAGAAAAGTTCACGCGATTTAAAAACAATGTTGCGAAACCATCATCCAAAGCATCTGCATCACCGTCTTTGTACACGGCCTTTTGTTTTTCTCGCTCATCAATCGTAATGGGCGTATCTGTGATTTTTCTAAGTAAGTCATCTGTGCGATAAAGTACTGAATGCCAAAAATGATAAATATGAGAATCAAAATCATTCAATACAACAGATTGCACAGTGTTGTCGCACAACAAACCAATCCCTATACCAAATCCACCTGCGAAGGGTTCAACATAAGTTCTATTTCCCATCCCATTCATTTCAATAAGAGTTTTAACTTTTTCGTAGATTTTTGATTTGCCGCCCGGATAGCGAAGCGGCGAAAGTGATTTAGCCATTTCTTTACCTCTTGCTTATTAAGTTTCTATATGTCATAAATGTATTGGGTAACCAACACGATAAATCATAGGGATTGAGAAAAATTCTTGCACTCGTGTTTTCTGGTTTTTTCAAAATAGCAGGTATAACTTCAAATTCAATTTTGGAATTAGGCTGTGAAGTCTCCCCATCTTCTGAAATGAGTTTTTGCAGCGGAGCAAGTAGCGCTTGTTGCTCGCCTTTGTCGTATTCATCTGGTAACTGCTCAAATTGAGCATAGTTAAGAAGTTGCAAACCTAGATGCCTGTCAAACAATTGATGATTCCTCTGATTCCAAAAATTATCAAGGCAGTTCTTGCAGGTTCGTGAACACTCACACTCTGATAGAATTATTCTGGCGCGTTCAAGCACCTTATCAAGAATTGAGCCAATTAACGATGAATAGCCAGCACCACTGGTGAGGTTATCATAAAAAAACATTTCTATGTGAGAATCACCGCCAATCGTAATTCTTGGACGCCATCCTCCACTTATCTCATTGTAATCTATATCTAGTACAAGCGAAACAGCTTTTTTAAGTGCTTCATGTAGTGTCGCTACCGCCGCACGGAGAATACTCTTTTCTTCTGCGTTTTTTTTCCCAACAAGTTTTGCGAAATCATAAGAGATGTCCAACATAAACATGTCCGTCAAAAATTCATATCCTAGGCAGATATTGGTAGATACCGTACCTTCATGACGACATAAATAGTTATCGTGATAGGGTTGTGAAAACGAGAATTTTCCAGTGTTCTTATCATCTGCAACCTCAGCACCTCCGCACTTTTTGCAGACATTAAACCCGTTCTTACTCTTACCCATGTTAACAGTTAAAACTTTTTTATCAGAAAGATTAGCATAACGGATATTACTATGACCAAATTGAACCATTTCTGTATCTGCTGGAACATAAGAATAGTAGGGTGCTTCCGCATAGGTATACTGTTCATCCTCATCCTCAAATTTAACTTCATCCCCTCTAACAGGAGAAAATCCCCATGGGCGTAACATTTTTTTGTGCTCAATTGGGGCACTGCAATATGGACATTGCATATTGGAAAAATTGTCTTGCTCAATACCAAACCAGTTGCATTCAGAACAGATGTGAATGTCATTATAATAATCTTTGTTCTCAAAATAGTATTCGGCTTGGTTTTTCTCAAAGCCTCTTGGGCGGGGATTAGCATAAATGCCACCGCTTTTATATATTTTTTTATCAATCGTAACGAACCTTCCGGGCGCATACTCACTGAGCGCTATGGCGATGTCTCTCTCGGGAGCATAGTTGATATCACGAGGAGCATTTTTGCCCCGTTCAGATTCTTTCTCTACGAAAAACCTTACAACATTCTTTGGGAATGAATATGACGGTATAAAGCCTTCGCGATAGAATACATCAAAAGCTGAGGTCTCTTTGTCATTGTTAATAAACTCATTGCGCTTACCTTCAGTTAAAACGCTTTGGCATATTTCCCGAAATTGAAAAATAGTAACATCGGTTGACAAATCCATGGCTTCTGTATAAGTAATAAAGTTTTCGCCGAATTTTTCACAAAACGATATTATTCCAATGTCAACAATACCATCGAATTGGGTTTTCATATCTGGAGTCGACATAAAACCATTTAGCGCCAGCATATTTATGTGGCGTTGCCTGATTTTACGATTATCACGATCTATCCAAGGTTTACGTGGAGAGCCGGAAATCATTTCATCGGGATGCAAGAAGTAGTGACTATCGTGCGTTCCTCCGGATGCATATGTAACGATAGTAGAGATTCCGGCATTTTTACGACCCGCACGTCCTGCCCGTTGTTGATAATTCTCTCTCATGGGCGGTATGTTACGAAGTCCTACAGCGGTTAGCGAACCAATATCAATACCGACCTCCATAGTTGTCGTACAGCTCAATACATCAATGGACTCCTCACCGTTTTCTCCTGCGTTAATATCTTGGAAACGCATTTCATATTTTTCAGTACGGCTCCAAGTGTCGCTTCTGGTTTCTTTATGGGATAATTGTGCGGTGTGTTCCTCGGTGTCAATCGTGTGAATAGTTTCGATCTTATTCAAGGCGTTGAGAATCGGTATCCGCCAAAAGTCAAAACGTGA
>JAQUCQ010000394.1 GCA_028686145.1 Desulfuromonadaceae bacterium
GTCTTGGCATCGGACCTGACCGCTACAATCATCCGGTTGAATCGTTCAGTGGTGGTTGGAAGATGCGCATCGCCCTGGCCAGTATATTGACCCTTAAACCAGACGTATTGCTGCTTGACGAACCGACTAATCATCTGGATGTTGAATCAATTGTCTGGCTGGAAGAATGGCTTTCCAGCGAATTCAAAGGTGCACTTCTGATGACCAGTCATGATCGTGATTTTATGAACCGGGTTGTGACCCGGATCATTGAGGTTGCCAATACGACAGTTACTACATATGGCGGTAATTACGATTTTTATGAGCGTGAGCGGGACATACGGCTGGAGCAGCTGATTGCATCATACAAGCGGCAACAGGATATGCTGGCCAAGGAAGAGGAGTTTATTGCCCGCTTTGCAGCACGTGCTTCCCACGCCGCTCAGGTCCAATCACGAGTTAAGAAAATCGAGAAAATAGAGCGGATCGAAATTCCTGCTGAAGAACGTACTGTGCGATTTGATTTTGCTGTCCCCCCTCGCAGCGGCGATGACGTTGCTGCATTTGAAGGTCTGGGTAAAGTCTGGACAACACCCGATGGGCAGGAAAAACCTGTTTTTCATGGCGTAACCGGTATGGTTAAGCGCCTTAACAAAATTGCTGTTGTCGGTGTAAACGGTGCCGGTAAGTCGACGTTTCTCAAAATTCTGGCAAGCCAGACTGAAGCGACGACCGGCAGTATGACAATCGGCGCCAATGTGGAGATTGGTTACTTCAGCCAGCATGCCATGGAACTGCTTGAACCACGGAAGACAATTTTCGAAACAATGCAGGATCATATGCCGCTTGCCACCATCGGCACAATACGCAACCTACTTGGTGCCTTCCTCTTTTCGGGTGACACCGTGGAGAAGCGCATCGAAAATCTTTCGGGTGGTGAAAAGAGCAGGGTGGTGCTTGCTACGATCCTGGCCCGGCCGGTCAACTTCTTGATCCTCGACGAACCGACGAACCATCTGGATATCCGCTCCCGAGAGATGCTGCTGGAAACCCTCAAAAACTTCGGCGGGACGATTGTGCTGGTCAGCCATGACCGGCATTTCTTACGACTATTGATAGATCGTGTTTTTGAGGTTGATCATGGTGAGATGCGGGTGTATGAAGGCAACTATGATTATTACCTTTCCAAGAGTCATCATATGGCGGGCTGCAGGTAGGATATATCTATTTGCCTTCAATTGCGAATCATGGGTGAAATTAAGGCAACGAAGGCACACCGGAGTGTGTTACTGTGCCGAATACGAGACCAACGAAGATAGTCCCTTGATTTAGAATTGCAAAAGGAGAAATAACATGGCCAAGCCGAATTATTCGTTTGAAAAACGCAAGAAAGAGTTGGAACGTCAGAAGAAGAAGGATGAGAAGAAAGCCCGTAAGGGTGAGCAAAATGTTGACGGAACTGAAGAGGCCGAAAGTACCGAGGAAACTGAAACGGTTATCGAGGAAGATGTAGCACGCAATGTTTGAAAAACATCTGCTGGAGCCTGCACAATGAGTGACGCAGTCATGGCGACACAACAAACGTCCCCAATTCTTATTGTTGATGATGACCGTCTTCAACGTAGCGTTCTCGAGGCCAACCTCAAGTCAGTCGGGTACGATGTTGTTGCTGCTGAAAACGGCAGGGAGGCTCTGGAAATATTCCGTAAGGGTTGTTATCCGATAGTCATGACTGATTGGGTCATGCCGGAAATGAGCGGGCTGGAGCTATGTCGGGAAATCAGGGAGGATGATTCGGGGCGCTATACCTATATCATTATCCTGACTTCGCTGAATTCGAAAAACGATATTATTGCGGGTCTGGAAGCGGGTGCCGATGAGTACCTGATCAAACCTCCACATCAAGCCGAACTGAAATCACGTCTTAAGACTGCACAGCGTATTCTGGATCTTGAACAGTCTCAGCAGCGTTATATTGAGACAATTAAGAACCTTTCGCTGGTTGATCCCGTCTCAGGTGTGTTTTGCCGCCGTTATCTGGATGAACGGATACATCAGGAAATAAAACGTGCGTATCGGTATGAACGTTCTCTTTCAGTAATACTGGTAGGAATTAATCTGTTTGAACAGATCATTGTGACACATGGGCATTATGCGGGGGATGTCATTATCAAAGGGTGTGCCGAGAGCCTTGTTGAGGCATTGCGCAAGGATGTAGATTGGGTGGCAAGGTATGGGCAGGATTCATTTGCCGTCATAATGCCGGAAACTGATTCAACCGGAGCAATGATCGTTGCCAAACGGTTAAGGATCAGACTCACGACGCTTGTGATGAATATGTACGATAAAGAACTGAAAATAACGGCCAGTTTCGGCGTCTCTGGATTTACAGCAAGTCAGCAGAAACTGGGTTTCAGCGCTGATATTTTATTTGATAAGGCAGATCAGAATCTGTGTCTGGCTCGTGAAGAGGGTGGTAACACAATTAAAGGGGTCCAGATGGGGTAGGGTGCTTCGATTGCAATAAGTTATAGGGTATATACTAACAACGCCGCCACTTCTTTAAAAAAGGAGGGGCGGCGTTTTGTTGTTATACCTGTTCGAGTGTTTTAACAGCAGTCTGGTCGCCTGCAGGCTTCGGTTTTCTGTTGCGTCGGCGAGGTTTCTTTTTGACTTCACCTTCATTCACAGGGGCAGCAACCAACGGTTTAACAACAGACTTTGTTGTTCTTTTTGGTGGTCGTGCAACTGGTCGTCCGCCTTTGTCATTCCCTCGTGTGGCACCGGGTTTGTCCCGTTTTAGATCCTGAACCCGTTTAGGTCGTGGAGTTCTGACATAATCGAGCACATACAGATCGTCATCAGCCCATTCGGTGGGAATCTTGGCTTTAATATACTCTTCAATCGCTTCCAGAAAAAAAGCACCGTCTTCATCAGCCAGAGAAATTGCTTTACCTTCGGCGCCGGCACGGGCGGTACGCCCTATACGATGGACATAATCTTCACAATCCTGCGGCAGATCATAATTTATAACATGGGAAACTTCGTCAATATGCAGTCCTCGAGATGCGACATCGGTCGCAATAAGAATCGGGAGTGTACCGTCTTTAAAGTTGTCGAGGATTTTCATACGCTTACGCTGTTCTACATCTCCTGAAATGACTTTACAGGGAAAACCGTTTGCATTCAGGAGGTTATGCAGATGTTCA